>DAIRER010000289.1:0-3484 GCA_036795495.1 Pseudobdellovibrionaceae bacterium
TACTTTCTGGACAAGTTGATGGCGTTCCGATTCAGGTCCAATTAATTATATTCAAAAAGAATCAATGCACTTACACATTAAGCTACGGTGGTGCTTATGATAGGTTTAAAAGTGAAATTGAATATTTTAATACTTTTGTTGATAAGTTCAAGGCTACACAATGACAATTGTTTTTTTAAAAGCTCGAAATTTTTTTGAAGACACTCTTTTATATCTTGGGGGCGTGCTTACTTTATTTCTACAGTTTCACTATGACCTATTTAAAGGTAAATTTTATTTTCGGCTTTTTCTCGATCAAATCTATCTTATCGGTGTTAAATCATTTCCTTTAATTATGATCACAGCGGGCAGTACCGGTATGGTAATGGCTCTTCAGTTTGGTGCAGGTCTTGAAAAATACGGCGGAAAACTATATGTACCAAAACTTGTTGCTGTAATTATTCTTCGTGAAATGGGGCCTGTATTTACTTCTTTAATGCTTGCCGCAAGAGTCGGTGCAGGAATAACAAGCGAAATCGGGTCTATGGTTGTTACTCAACAAATTGATGCGATTAGAGCCCTAGGGACATCTCCAATAAAAAGAATTGTTATTCCTCGAGTTCTAGCGACTCTTGTCGTTTTACCCATACTGGTTTCTTTTGCAAACATTGTGGGAAATTTTGGTGGACTATTGATTGGGGCTTCGCAACTGCAACTAGACCCCAGTTTCTATTATTTAAAAGTTATTACGTCTTCTAGTTTAACGGACTATCTTTCTGGATTTGGAAAAACTTTTTTCTTTGCTTTTATCATTGCTCTAACTGCTTGTTATTTTGGACTTAATGTAAAGAATGGTACAAAAGAAGTTGGAATTGCCACTACAAAATCGGTCGTCGTTGCTTCTATTTTAATTCTAATTTCTGATTTCTTTTTATCGAAACTTTTTTGGATTATTGAAAAAACATGACTATGAATAAAACAAAAATTGAAGTTATAAATTTTAAAAAATCCTTTGGACAAAAAACAGTTCATGAGGATATCAATTTTTTTGTTCGAGAAGGTGAATGTCTTGGGCTCTTAGGGGGGTCTGGCACAGGCAAAAGTGTTCTTTTAAGATCCTTAATAGGGCTAGAAAAGTGTGATTCTGGAAAAGTCCTAATTGATGGTGAAGATATTACTCATTTTTCAGAAAGACAATTTAGCTCCATTAGAAAAAAAGTGGCCTATGCTTTTCAGGATGGTGCTCTTTTTGATTCAATGACTGTTTTTGAAAACCTGGCTTATCCACTCATAGAACACACCTCTTTAAGCCATAGTAAAATTTCAACTCAAATTATCGATCGATTAGAAGAGTTTGGACTGACTGGAACGGAACATCTGTACCCAGCAAATTTATCTGGGGGTATGCAAAAACGATTGGGCATAGCTCGAGCTATGATGATTGAACCCGAAGTTATTTTATTTGATGAGCCTACAGCGGGTCTAGATCCATTTAATACTCGTAGAATTCAAGAAACCATCTTAAAGCTAAAAAACAAAGGGGTGACCTCTGTTCTAGTAACTCACGATATGCCAACAGCTCTAGCAGTATGTGAAAAAATTGCTTTTTTGCGAAAAGGAAAAATTGTAGAGCAAGTGGTTGTTGAACAATTTAAAGAAAATCCAATCGGTATCATCAGCGAATTTATGCAAGGAGAGTTATCATAATGGAAACTTCCAAAACTCAAAATTTAAAAATTGGTGTATTTGTCACACTTGGACTCTTTGTCATTGCAATGTCCATTTTTATGCTAGGATCAAATTCAAATTATTTTTCATCTAAAGTCGTTCTTTATGCTGAATTTCAACAAGTTCAAGGCTTAAGTGTTGGTAGCGTTGTTTCACTTTCGGGAATCACAGTAGGAAATATTTCTGAAATTACATTTGATTCATCAAAGAATCAAATTCAAGTTGAAATGAGCATAAATCAGAATTTTAAAACAAAAATCCGAAAAAATTCTACTTTAGAGGTTCGAACTCAAGGAGCACTGGGAGATAAGTATATTTATATAATTCCTGGGCCCATTGAAAGCGCTCATATTGAAAGTGGCGATGCTTTAACCGTTGCAAAATCAAATGATTTCATGTCTGTTTTAGCCAATCGAGCCAATGAATCTGAAAAGATTTTCGATATCCTCAATGAGACCTATTTACTTCTTAAATCTGTAAATAAAAATAATAAAATTGAACATATTCTTGAAAATATTAATGAGACAACATTAGAAATGAAAAATACGACAAAAAAAGTAACTCAGTTGGTGGACCAAACTAAATTTAACAATTCCATTGATAAAATGGATAAAATTCTTGGAAAAATTGATCGTGGTGAAGGGACCCTTGGGGCCTTAATTAACGATGCAACTCTCCACAATCAAATTAAAAAAATTCTCGGCGGGCAGGAAAGGCAAAACCATCTAAAAAAAGTTTTACGCACGTCTATAGAGAAAGTTGATTAAGTGGAGCTGTCTTTTTGAGACTGGTCTCTAACCTTTTGAAGAATTTTAATCTTATCATCAATTTTTTGAAGAGCCTCAATCAAAGACTCTCCTGAATCAATAAATGAGCTTAATTTGATTTCAATATCAGAGGTATCCCCATGGACAAGCCTTACGCTTTCTAGTTTGTCTTCATAAATTTTTATATTTTTTTGAAGTTCTTCTAATTGTTGATGTAAGGACTTTCGGTTTTGACTTAAATTTTTAGTAATCTTTTTGATATCTTCAAACGTCATAGCCTCTAAGTGTTTGATTTCTTCAAAATCTTCATCAATTTCTGGAAAATCGCGAGACAAAGACTTCCAGAGCAAATTCCACTCATGCTTTAAAGAACCTTTATTCGTATTGGGATCATCGTCCATGTGTTATTAACCTCGTGTAGACTTTTTCAGTCTAACATAAAATCTTAACAATTTTCTAGATCCTGTTGATTTCTTGATATTGCATTGCATTGCATTATTTGATCAAATTGTAAAATTTACTCCCAATTACAGGAATAACAACCCAATCCATTTTTTACAGGCAGGCAACGAGCTTGACACTGACCATCCCCGGCTTTGCATAGATTTACTATAGATGCAGACCTTTCGCATTTCATCACAGAAGCGACTCCATGCTCTAGAAAACTTGTTGAATTTCCATCAACTTCAGTAATCGAATACTGAAACTCTTGCGACGGCGTGTATCCAAAGCTTGGCTCCTGCAAACCAGTTAACTTAACATAGTTGATATCATCTTCACTCTTTATTTGGCCTAACCAATTAAAATTGTTTTGAGACTTCAATTGAACATTCAAATTAATTTTTTTAGAATTTTCAATCTGTATTGACCAAGTTTGACTCAATCCATTTTGAATCCGCAATGGAAGTCTGAGCGGTACTTGAGGAGCCTCACATTTTTTTACAACCTCTTGCGATTGTTGAGCCATCTTCCAATTTAAACTTGAAACCAAATTACGCTCTTCAATAAGC
>DAIRER010000290.1:0-3476 GCA_036795495.1 Pseudobdellovibrionaceae bacterium
TACCACTTATGCCCTTTGGCTTTGGTATGCGCTACGAAAATCAAGCCATTGAAGCCTCAACAGCGCTTCTAAAAATGGAAACAAGCTTTACTCGAACTTCTTTACTTTTGAACTGGAGAATTATTGATACGCTCTTATTTGTTGGTCCCATTTTTACCTATGGACTTTCAGACTCAACAAGTCTTAAATTTTCATCCGGTGGAGCTCCCGTATCAACTTATACAGCTGGAAGTACCTCTTCTTACTCAATTGGAGTAGAAGCTGGAGTTAAATTATTAACTTTCCTATTAGGCGCGGAAGTGGGTATGTTGGATTATCGCTGGAAAGACTCTAGAGACAGCGTCGGATCTGGTGGAACAAAAGATATTAATATGAGCGGAACCTACGCAAAAGTTCTTTTTGGGTTTAGCATTTAAATCCACACTTACAAAGCTAAAGAAATTTATAGTTCTTTAGCTTTGTACGATCTATCACTTAACAACCACGAACGCTTAATGAACAAGAGCGCTAACGACCTCAAAGGCAATCAATACAATAATTATGATTTCCAAAAAATGACTGCGCAACATATTTACTTCACCTTGAAGAAAGGTCGAAGCCTGAGCTAAAAGTGTCATTTTACGATTGATGTTGTTTTGCCAATCCGTCAGTCTAAATTTACGAGTTGCCGATCGATACACTGTTGCTAAATAAAAATCACCCACCACTTTGAAGGAGTTTTCTACTTTTTCAATAAACTCAGAAAAATCTATATATTTGCGGCTGGCTTCTTTGTAAAGTCGTTCAAATTTATTCGATATAATAAATTTATTTTCTTGGATGCGTTCGATATCATCATAGAGATTCCCTAAAAGATCCGCCAGCAAGTCATCAAAATACCTGAGCTCTAAAAGATGAGACACGGCGGACTCTAAAATATCACACACTTCTCTTCCGCCTCCAGGTTCAATCACCAGGGCAGCATTCCACTCAACCAAAACCAGGTCCTTTTCTCCGTATTGAGTGATATTTTCCAAAACTATTTTTTTATTTCGTTCCGAAACTTGAACTTCATTTTCAGCAAAAAGAAGCGAAGTTAAATCGGCATTTTCAATCAACTGTGAAATGGATTGAGCCCCCTCATAATCCTCTATAAAATAAATAATATAATCTTCAAAACCTTTCCATGGACTTGGCTTTTTTAGAGCTCCCTCAATAGTTGTTTTGATTTCCTGATGGTGCCGTTCCGCGAAGGCATCAATTTCTTCACCTGTTTCTAAAAAAGAGGCCAAATGAATCATCTGAGCCCACGTGAAGTGCTCTGGAATTTGAATTTGATAGATTAAAGTTAAGGTACCATAATCACGAAGTTTAGCTTGAGTTTCAACCCTGAGTTGGTGATCTTTTAAAAGTAATACTTCTTCTCCATAATCAAATTTTACAGGAGGATTTTTAACCAAAAGAGCTCGGTCGATATGACGAGGCACTTTAAACCGATCTTGTCCTCGATGGTTTTTAAGTAAGGTCTCTGCTTTTTTAAGATCAATCTCTTCTGCTATATCAAAGATTCGATATATAAGAACTTGACCCTTTTTTATGGTTACAGAATTTTTCAAAACTATATCCCAGATTTATAACGTTCTTCATCGTCTACATGAGATAAAATACCACCCTTTAAGTTCGCTCTATGGGCTAAATGTTTTATGTCATAGACAAAATTATCGCCAGACAATCCTGGAGTCTGCCATTCTGGCCCCAAACGAATCGCATCCACAGGACACGCTTCTTCGCAAAAACCACAAAACACACATCGAAGCATATCAATCTCATAATGGATCGGAAATTTTTCAACACTTGCGTCTTGATGTTCAGAAGCTATAATTTTAATACAGTCCGCAGGGCAGTTCGTTGCACACAGCATACAAGCCGTACAGCGCAAAGAACCGTCTTTTTTTACAGTTAAAACATGATTCCCTTTGAACCGCGGAGAGTACTCATACTTCTCCTCTGGATAGTTGAGACTGATCATTTTTTTCTGATTCAGAAGATTCACCATCATATGCTTCATAGTAATGCCAAGGCCTGTAAAAATACCCGGTAGATACCACTTCGATTTCTCAGTTGAATTTTGCACTAAACTCATAAAGTTCCCCTTTTATAAAGAAACTCATTCTTTTTCGCGTTTTCCTTCATCACTTGATCCACACGACGATGAGCTTCGAC
Source organism: Pseudobdellovibrionaceae bacterium (assembly GCA_036795495.1). Classification (GTDB taxonomy): domain Bacteria; phylum Bdellovibrionota; class Bdellovibrionia; order Bdellovibrionales; family Bdellovibrionaceae; genus DAIRER01. The sequence continues at coordinate 2,203 of DAIRER010000290.1, forward strand.
GAAAAGAGCCTGTTCCGTTTCTGGAATTTGATACTCTCGCCCACTCATCAGGTCTGCGGCTTCTGCTAATGTCAAAGCTTGACTAATGACTGTTGTGATTTTTGTAATTTTTTGTTCAAGGCCCGAGTGATTGACAAAAGTTCCAGACTTTTCAACAAAAGTTTTCATTGGAATATGCCAGAACTCTTTGGTGAAGGAGCCTAGTCCTAAAGTTTTTGCAGAACTCAACCAAACCAATTTTAAAGCTTGTGAAAAAAGCTTTAATTTAGCTTCAAGATCTGGATAAACTTTTAAATTTTCGGGACCAGCGACTATCAACAATTTCACTTTTCCAACCTTAAGTTGGTTCTCTAAATCACCCCAGGTGGAAGTGATATCATGCTTTTCTAATACCTTACGCAGGCCTTGTGTATTTGGATTTTTATCTCCACGAATTAGAAGTCCATCAAAAGATCCAAAAGATTCTGAATTATTGACCCAGTGAAAAATATTTTTAGTGCCCCATTGTTTCACAGCACTAGTAACAAGGGTTTCATATTCTTCAGTGGTATATTGACCTGTCAAAACAACTGCGATACCACCCTTCGCCAAATCAATTTCTGACTTTAGTGATTTTGCGGCCTGTCCTGGAAAAAGTTCCTGAGTCCCGGCCGTCGTTTGATGAATCGCCATCTCTTGTCGAAATTCTTTATTTAGAAACTTATAAACTTGTCGACCTTCATCACACATCCAATAACCGTTCACTTGTGGATTTGGTGAAGGTTTAACTCTAAAAAAACCTTCCTTATTAAAGTAAACATTTACACTGCATCCTGTAGAACAGCCTGGACATATTGTTTTTTCATTTTTTAAATACCACACTCTTTGGCGAAATCGAAAATCCTTTGAGGTCAAAGCTCCCACGGGACAAATATCAACAGTATTCAATGAGTAGGGATTGTCTAAAGGTTTTCCATCATGAGTTCCAATCTCAGAACGATCTCCTCGATTAAAAATTCCAAGTTCATCCGTTTTACTGACTTCTGTAGTAAATCGCACACAACGTGAACATAAAATACAGCGTTCAGAATCCAAAACAACGGTAGGTCCTAAATCTACGACCTTATGTTTTTTTACTTTGCGTTCAGCCATTTCGGAATCGTATTTCCCATACTCCATATATTGCTCTTGCAAACCACATTCTCCGGCTTGATCACAAATGGGACAATCTAAAGGGTGATTGATCAAATGAAAATCAAGTCCCCATTTTACGGCATCTTTAACTTTTTCTGAGG
>DAIRER010000291.1:0-3468 GCA_036795495.1 Pseudobdellovibrionaceae bacterium
TCGGATCCCATTGGGATGTCAGGTGTTCGCTTAGAGGCCAGTGTTCAGATTATTACAGGAAGTGCCACCGCAATTCAAAATACAATTAAATGTGTTGAAAAAGCAGATCTTAAAGTGGCTGGACTTGTTTTAGAATCCTTAGCAGCATCTTATGCAATCTTAAGTGAAGATGAAAAAAACTTAGGAGTTTGTTTGATTGATATGGGAGGTGGAATTACAAACCTTCTTTATTATAGTCAGGGCAGTGTTCATCACGCTTCGACAATCCCTGTGGGTGGACAGCATTTTACTCATGATGTGGCCGTGGGGTTACGAACGCCCCAGGTTTCAGCCGATGATTTAAAGAAAAAATATGGTTGTGCTATGGCCTCAATGATTTCTGAATCTGAAACCATTGAAGTTGAAGGCGTTGGCGGTCGAAATCCAAGAACCATTCCTAGAAAAGATTTAGCGGATGTGATCGAGGCTCGAGCTGAAGAAATATTAAGTCTTGTAGGGAATGATATTCGTATGAGTGGACTTCTTCCCTTATTAGGATCGGGTGTTGTTTTTACCGGAGGCGCAAGTCAATTAGAGGGGCTTGTTGAAATGGGTGAGTTTGTTTTTGATGTGCCCGTGCGCCGAGGCTCTCCCAATAAAGTCAAAGGACTTGTTGATGCGGTTAAGTCCAGTGAATTTGCAACGGCTGTAGGATTGGTTCTTTACGCATTGGAGCAAAAAAAAGATACAATAAATCAAAAAATGGACAATCAGTTTTCTGAATCCATTGATGATGTCGCAAAAAAAGTAAAATCGTTTTTCGAGCAGCTTTTTTAGGGGGAACAACATGTTTGAACTCGAGGAAAATATTAATATTGGTGCAAATATAAAAGTCGTAGGTGTGGGCGGTGGTGGTAGTAATGCCATCAGCAGCATGATTGAATCTGGAATGACAGGTGTTGAGTTTGTTGTTGCGAACACAGATATCCAAGCTTTGAATTCAAATAAAGCCACTGGGAAAATTCAATTGGGATTGGATTTAACAAAAGGACTTGGCGCTGGAGCAAACCCAGAAATTGGGCGTCGAGCGGCCATTGAGTCTTACAATGAAATTGTGGAAAAAATTGAAGGTTCCGATATGGTTTTTGTCACGGCCGGTATGGGCGGTGGAACTGGAACTGGTGGAGCTCCGATTGTCGCAAAAATAGCAAGAGAGCTTGGCGCTTTAACTATTGGTGTTGTTACAAAACCCTTTGTATTTGAAGGTAAAAAACGTTCAAAGCATGCTGATTTAGGACTTCAAGAACTTAAAGAAAATGTGGACACCTTAATTGTTATTCCGAATCAAAAACTTTTAAGTATTGCTGCAGAACGCACGCCATTGCTTGAAACCTTTAAACGAGCGGACGAAGTTTTATTACAAGCCGTAAAAGGAATCTCGGATTTAATTAATATTCGTGGATTAATCAATTTAGATTTTGCAGATATTCGAACGGTCATGCAAAGTAAAGGTCTTGCAATTATGGGCACTGGTGCGGCTCGTGGTGAAAATAGAGCTGTTGAGGCCGCAACGATGGCCATTTCATCACCCTTATTAGAAAATGTAAAAATAGATGGAGCGACGGGAATAATTATCAATGTCACGGGTGGACCTGATTTAAGTCTTTATGAAGTCAATGAGGCTTCTACATTAATTACTGAGGCGGCTCATGAAGATGCTGAAATTATTTTCGGTGCGGTGATTGATGACACAATGACTGATGAAATTCGTGTAACTGTGATTGCTACGGGATTTGAAAATCCTTATGAAAAGAAAGAAACTCTACGTACAGAGATTGGAGCCTTGCCTTCAATTTCTGCGGTTCAGTCTTCGGTGCAATCTTATACGCATCAGAATTCATTTACTACATTAGAACCTTTAAATTTACAAAGTCCAATAACTTCACAAAATCCATTGCCACAACAGCCTTTGTTTTCTGCACCTGTTGTGCCCCAGGCGGTTGTTGCTCCAGCTGTTGTCGCTCCAACTGTGGAAATGCCTGTTGTAGAATCTGTGCAGAATTTTTTGAATTTCTCACAAGAGGTGACTCAAAATTTACAGCAGCAGATTGAAGCCAATCAAAAATTAGTACCTGAAGTTTCTGTGGAGCGTTTATCTCAGGACCCTTCATTGCTTTCTACGCGTGATTTATTGTTGGCAAAGGCCAAGGCATTTAAAGAGAGCCAAGAAATTAAAGCCAAACATATTCAACCGGAACAGCTTTCCATGAATATGGAAACTGAAAACTCTTTTGATGAAGCTCGCCGAATGGCTCGTGAAGTTTTAAATTCTCCGTTTTCATCGCAAAATCTTGAAGTTCCAGCGTTTATTCGAAAGCGCCAGACTCAGGAGACAGCGAAAGATTAGAAAGTTCTTTTTGTGTCATCAATGAATGTGTGGCTTTTATCGGATTTGCATTTAAAATCAGATCAAGAGCCTTCTTCTAAATTTTTTATTCAATTTTTAAATCAAGTGTCCTCTATGGCAAGCCCCAAAGATACTTTAATTTTACTTGGTGATATTTTTGATCTTTGGGTCGGGGGACATTCCGTTTTCTATTTTAAATATAAAAATGTTGTGGATGCTATTCAGGCTCTTAAGTCTAAAGGGGTTCGCATTATTTTTATTGAAGGCAATCATGATTTGCACATTGAGCCTTTTTGGAAAGATAAATTGGGTGCAGAGGTTTATGTTGAGGCCTATTATTTAGAACTTGATGGTTTAACCCTTCGTTTAGAACATGGGGATGAAATCAATTTAGAGGATTTAGCCTATTTAAGATTGCGTTCTTTTTTAAGACATCCCATTTTAAAATTTTTAGGACATCATTTACCAGGGGCTTTTTGGAGTTATCTGGGAAGAAAAGCGAGCCAAACCAGTCGTAAAGTCAGTGAAAAATCCCGTCGTCAAGAGGGCCAGGATCAGAAAATGATTCAGATGATTCGTGATCATACCTTGAGAGCTTATAAAGAAAAACCCTTTGATGTGATCGTCAGTGGGCATATGCATGTGCAAGATGATTGGAAAACAGAAATTGTTGGACAAGGTAATCATCGTAAAGATAATCATAAAAAAGTAATTAGATCTTTAAATTTAGGCAGTTGGTTGTCAGGTTCTTATCCAATTTTTCATATGCAAAAAGTGGATTCTGAGTGGAAAATGAATTGGATTCAAAATGGTCTCTCATAGAAGCAATTTCGACTTATCATCCTAAGGGGCTTGAGTCCTCTCACGACCGCTCAAAAAAAATCAAAATCGATACTTCAATAGACCCTCTTACATAATCTGGCGGCGTTGCGAGATTCTCAATTCCTTCATTTTACTATTAAAAATTCTTTATTTATTCCCTATTAGGGATAGTAACTACTGATTTTCAAGTTTGAATGGGGTTGCCTATTGGCAGTGATTTTTGATTCTGAAGTTATAATGGTGACTTCCCGTGCACCCAC
>DAIRER010000292.1:0-3466 GCA_036795495.1 Pseudobdellovibrionaceae bacterium
GTTTTGGAGAAAGTTTTGTTCGTTTTGAAATTTCTTTTTTAATTCTTGGAGCTTTTCTACTTAATATATTTTGGTGGAGTTATGGTGGCCGTTGGACCGTGGGGTTACCTTTATTGATGCTCCCCGTGGCTGGGAGCCTTTTAGTAAAAATATGGAAGACTCCTCCCAGTGAAATTTATAATCAATTTCTGGCTCAAGCCGCCTTATTACAAATCCTTTTCGGCGTATTGTTATCCTTGGGTTTTTACCTCGGATAGGGTTTAACTATTTTTAGCTAATTTCTGTAATATGTGGTAGAAGCACTTTTCCTATAGAAATTTCGGTATTCTTTTTAAAGGAGGGTGTTTTGAAAATGAGTGGAATTTTAAAATTAATCAGTGTGTTTTTAGGAATTGTCTGCTTTCAAAATGTATATTCTGTGAATCTAAGTCAAAACAATCAAGGGCAAGTTTTACTATTTCCCTATGTTCAAACGACAGCGGCTACTTCTTCTGAATTAAGTATTGTAAACTCTACAAATAAATCAAAAGCTCTTAAAATTAGGTTTTTAAATCCTTCAGGGGAGCTGGTAACTACATTGAATTTATATTTATCTCCTTATGATTCTTGGGCCGGAAGACTTGTTTTGGGTGAAGATCAATTTATGCAAATTATAACAAAGGACAAATCCTGTTTATTAAAAAAAGATAATTTTAAATTTCAAGAAGGATCCATCGAAGTTTTAGAGATGGGAACCTTGAATGCTTCGACAGATGTAAAAAACTGTCAGTTGTTAAATGAAAACTGGTTAAGTGAAGGTGTTTTTCATAAAGAAATATTGGACGCACCCACCTCGGGTCTATTTGGCCGAGCCACAATTTTTATGAAAAATACGGCCTTTGTGGTTCAACCGATTGCTTTAGAGGCCTGGCGGTCTTCGTCCTTGCATACACCACCGGGATCTGTAAAACCGGATCTATCTGATGTTTATCCCAAGGTTTCCTATTTTATGAGTAATATGTTGGCCGTGAAAATGAGTTGGAATAATGGAAATGCAGCAGATCCTGTAACGTCTTTATTTATGGCTTCAGAAATTCATACGTCTTACAAAACAGATGCCACTCAAGGGATTCGTACAGATATTGTCTATTATCAACCGACTCGAGTTTTTTATCCTACAGATCTTGAATGTAAAGAGGATGAATTTAAATTTTATGATCGCAATTATCTTTACGATAGAAGTCAAAAATTTAATAAAAAAATATGTTCTGCGAATTTTGTTTTATCAATAAATAATGCAAAAGTTTTAAGTTCTTCATTTACAGATAAAATTATCGATCTTAATTTAACCAATGGTAACTTGGCCTTGTATGTAAATAAAAACAAACTTACCTCTGATGAGGGGCATAGCCTTTTTGGGATTCCTATTTTGGGAGTTTCTTTTCAAGAGGGAACTCCAATGAGTAAAACCTGGTCATCAACTCAAAAAAGCAGTTATAAAAAAGATTTTACCTTAAAAGAAATTCCTGGAATAAGTAAATAGTTCTATAAAACTTATGGGTTTTACATTTTTTTAGAAAAATATAAAAACTCGGGATAATCTGCAACAGAGAGCCACACTTCAAAATGGGTTGCCTTGGTGTTAATTACATTTTGATTTAAAGCTATTCTCATCCTTTTAGGAACGGACTGTGTGATTTGTTCTTGAAGGATCTCTCCATTTTTTGATTTAAAAATTAATTTCATTTGATTCGGACGCACTTGAAAAGGGATTGAAAAAGAAACCTCATTGGGGGATGAATCTGCTAAAGTTTTAATTTCAACATTACTTAATGGAAGCCATTGGGGCTTTGTATTTACTATTTGAATGGATTTAACCATGCTGATGGGTTTTGGATCTTTAATCCATTTTGCAAAAATCTCGTAGGTCCCATCTGAAAATGATTCCGTATTTAAAGTGATGGGACACTCCAGTGAATGGCAAGAGTGGGACCAAATTGTTTTTGAGTTTTCAGTTAAGATGATTTCAAAGGGTTCAAAAGTTTTTGATTCTTTTATATTTTTTGATTGAAATTCAACCTTAAGTGGACTTTGACCTTTTAAAACATCTTGATCTTTTATATTTTCAATTTCGATTTTTTGGTTTTGATTGTCAAAATTAAGGCTCCAAGCTTGTGAGCCAAATCCAGAGGCGTCATTTTGGTAGATCATTCCAAAACCTTTTTGGGCCCATTGCTCTCCCCATGAGTTTTTAACAATCCACGCTTTTTTGGTTTTAGAATATCCAACAATGGCAAGCATATGACCAACATTTAAAAAAGGGACCTCTGGACCTTTTTTGTAAACTCCCCACCCGCCGTAACAAGAAAAATCACTTGGTAATGTCAATCCAGATAAAACAGGACCCTTTAAGATAGCTTTTCGTAGGGCTTTGATATTTATAGTGCCTTGATTTACCATTTTGTAGGAAGAGAGTTTCCACCGACGTTCAGAGGCATTTGGGCATTCATTCTGATTACATTCTTTGGGGCTGTTAACATTCAGTCCGCAGGATCGATCTAAAAGACCTACATTGAGACTTCTTTCTACAGCGGTCTGTGGAACCCATCCTGTATTGCATAAGCCGCCACCACAAAAAAAACCTTCTGAAATTGAAACTTCAGGATTAAACCATGGCCAACCTAGGTGAATTTTAAGTTGAGATTCAAAAACAGACGCCAAGGCGTGCATGACACAATTTCCACAACCTCCTTGGGACTTCACCGATGTGAGCCAATTTACACCGGCAACAGATCGCCAGTCCCATTCGTCAGGGATAGATAGGTCTTCTTCTGATTCATCTGTGTTGTCTATAAATAAAGCGGCTTGAGGTTTTGCAAAAGTTGGAGCGCCTCCGGTAAATATATGAGACTGGGGATAACATATCCCATCCGCTGAAAACACATTGTTGGCAAAAAGAATAATAAATAAAAAAATTATTCGCATAATACCTACTTTTTATTCTTTTTAGATTTTTTATTTTGCAAGTTAAACTCTTCGGCAATGGGTCGATAGCCTATGCCTCTTGAAACAACCTGAAGAGTTCGTTTTGAAACTAAAAAATAACAAAGATCAATTTCAAGACTGGCTCGAGAATCAAAAAAAGTCCTTCCGTTAAAGTATCGATCCATAACTCGAAGGTATCTTAGATTGGGAGGGGGCTGTGAAAAACTTTGCCCCTTTTGTGGACAGAGTTCTTCGTTTGCTGGGACATTTGGTGGAACATCCGGAGAAACAAAAAGTTCACTCAGATCTTCTAAAAAGGGAGGATTCACCACGATAGATACTCCATCCGTACGAGTTCTTGATGCCGATAATATGTAATCTTGAGTTTGGTTTTCTGTACTGGGGGGTGGTGTCGGATGTTCCTCGGGATGTTCTTCTATAGGAACTCGATATCCCCAAGCACTCGCTTCTACAACACCTCGACCGGTTAAGATGTAGCAAA
>DAIRER010000293.1:0-3458 GCA_036795495.1 Pseudobdellovibrionaceae bacterium
TTAAAGGAGCATCTAAAACTAAACTGTATTCATGGTTTTCAACTAATGCTTCTACTAGATTATCAAGTTGTATGAGCATTCCTTGGTTTGTTATATTCATAACTTTACAGTTTATAAAAAGTAAATCATTTACTTTTAGTTTTCCTGAGATTGAAACATCATAGCGACTGGTTGATCTGATTAAATCACTAACAATATAATCTATAAATTTATGACGTTCTTTGATGGGTAAAGAGCTTAATAAAACCATTAGATGATCCTGCATTATTTGTGTTTTCAATGATGGCCTAAGCTGGATAAATGTTTTTAAAATATGGGCACTTAAGGGAGCTGTTTGTAATGTGTTTTTTGATGGAAGATTAAAATTAAATTCACGAAATTGATATTCTGTAAAATAGTAGAGTAAATTACGAGATTCTGCAAGTTGACCGTATTTTTCAGCAAAGAAAGAGTAAGCATTTTTTAGATTTAATCTTAAAGCTAAGGCTGGAGCTCCGTAAAATTCAAAGGTGTCATGCAGACGTTGAAATCCCATAAGTCCGCGATAGTAAATTTCATGGCGTGGATAAACGGCAATAATAAAATCAGACACATCAAAATGTTTTGTTGCAAATTGATACATAAAAGCTAGGAGTGGGAAAAAGACATTGCCTTGTTTGGATTGACGAAAGGATTTCTTAATACATAAACTTGATATTTCAGCATAACGTGTATTGAAATCTTTTTTTAACTGAAGAGAAATATACTTTTGTATTGGAAGTCCCATTTTGCTTTCGCGGACTAAACTGACTGTACCGACGACTTCACCTTTATATTTAGCTATAAGTAGTGCTGTTGAGGGTAGAAGGTGTTGAAATACAATATAAGTTTTACTGGGAGTTTGTTCAGTAAAACCTAATTCAAAATAAGAGTCATACAAGACTTGAAAGGCTTGAAAGTATTCATCTATTGATTCTGCTAATTTAAATTCATAATCGTGAAACTCATAATTTAAATTTATTTTGCGTAATGCAAAAAATCTCCAGAATGAATATTTGATATTTTTCCATATTTCCATAATTCTACTCGTCGGTTAAAGCTTGAATATTCCTGAGCTCCAAAAAGTCAAAATTTCTAGAAATTTAAGATATTTGTAAAAATTTGACCTATATGTTTACATTTACCCACTTTTTGACTCAGATTCACTTTTCTCTTGTAAAAATTAAGCCTATAAGTGGATCAATGCTTTTACACATTGGATTTTAATGATGGACCCAAATTCTGAAAACGAATTAAAAAACTACTTAAAATTAGCCGAAGTCTTGTCTGATAAAATTAGTGAACACACAACGAGAACTGCAAAATTTTTAAATATTCTTCAAAATCACGGAGTTTTATTAAAAGACTTAAGTGAATCTGTATTCGCTCCTAAGATTGTATTTAAGCTTCAGTCCTTTAAACACCAAGGAAGTCGAGTCGGACTTCAAAAACAGTGGCTTTGTGTGTTTTTAACTCACCTGCGAGGTCATAGAACTTATGTAGAGATGGCTCAAATGCTAAATTTAGGAACACCCTCGACCTATCATCATTGGGAGTCAGGCCGTCGGGATATTCCGTTGGCGTATTGGTTTATGGCTATTGATAAAGCAACAGGTCGTTTGGAGGCTTTATTATCGACTATGCCTTTTAAGGTTTCATTATTAGAGTGTGGGTTTAAAAACAGGAGCCCTATTCTTTATGAAGAGTTTTTTTCTCAACCATGGACTCCAAGTATTTTACTCGCATTGCAAATTCCTAAAGTTAAAAATGCAAGCTCTATAAAAGAACAAATTTTACTTTTAAGGCAAATGACAAAAATACAAACCACAGATATTGAAAACTCATTAGATGTATTAACTAAGATGGGAATGATTGAAATCAAAGATTCTAAATTTTTTGCAAACCCTGGACAGTTTTATGCTATTCCTTCTATTCCACCACAGAGAATTAATGAAATTCATAAATATTGGTTTCATCGGTCTGAAGAAATGTTGTCTTTTCCGGGATATCATAAGGTTGAGCAACATGCTTTGACCCATGAAAGTAAAGAAAAAATTATAGGATGGATTGCCGAGTTGCGGGATCGCATTCGTCAAGAAGTGAATAACAATGGGGCACCTGAAACAATTATACACATCGGTTGGCAAGTTGCGGAGTTTATATGATCTTTTTTAAGATTTTCCTTTTTTTTAGTCTATTTTCGTTGAATGCTTTTTCAGAACCTCAGATTGAACTAGAGCATACTTATTTTGAAAATGGCAGTTCTTGGGGGACGGATGATTTTTTACGAAATCAAATTGATTTACCTGAGTCTGCGGTTCCTGAAATTTTTAAGACTCCTCTTCAGCGGCCCCTTCCTAGGGTTGTTCAAGTTCCAAAATTATTTTCTCGAAAAAGCTTATTTTCAGATAATAAAATATATCTTTATAAAACAGCAAATATTTGTGTGAATGAAAAAATACCTATAAATAGTAAGTCTTTTGAGCGGGCAAGTTTATTTTTTTTGAATCAAATTGCAGGAGCAAGGCATAAAGAGCGAATGGTTCTTAATTTTATTTCAACTTCGATAAGTCTATCATCAAAAAAGCTTGATTCTTTAAAAGAATGTGATGTTTTCATGACGCCGGGTCTTGCTACGGAGTTTCCTTTTAAATTCTTTTCACAAGATAAATCTAAGGATTTTAATATTGAAATTCCACAGCTCGTTTTGGGTTTATATTATAGATATAAAGAGAATACACTTCCTGTGGTTGTTTTTCATCCAGATGTAGTAATGAACTTTGATTCAAAAGACTTAAGATATCTTTATACTCAAGAATCTGAAAAATTAAATGTAGATGGTAAAACTCTTTTTTTTCATGAGCTGGCGCATGTATTTGGATTTAGTCATGTCACCGAGCCATATATTAAAAATAGAGCTTCGGCATTGACCGTCATGGGGCTTTCGAGCCATCAGCGTAATGAGATGGACTTGCATTTAAGATTTAGTGGGGCCTCAGAACTTTGGAAGTACTGGGATCTGGAGCAGAATTCCGTCTTTCGCGTGCTGCTTGCAAGATTTTCCAAATCGCAAATTAATTTTAATTCAGAATCAAAATTTAAGCTCAGTAAAAAATCAAATCAAGTTTGGTATTGTCGTAATCCTGGTGAAGAAGTTCATTTAAGATTTGAGCAAATTGGATTTGATGATTTAAATAGAAAGAGTCAAGAACCTCTTTTGTCTGAAAGCGTATTTAATTTTTCCCTACCAACTATCACTCAGAAAAAGAAAGAATTTGAACAATGGACCTTTAAAGTAAATGATCTTCTTCAAGTTCAGTTTTGGAATCACTTAAATCAAAGCGAATCTCTAGATACCTCATTAGATCCTTCGAAGATGCCTAAGTTAAGTCTAAATTCGCTCCGTTATTTTTTCTTAGAAAATGAAAAAAACAATAAAA
>DAIRER010000294.1:0-3422 GCA_036795495.1 Pseudobdellovibrionaceae bacterium
AGAAATTTCAATTAAGTCTGTGAACGGCCGTTTTTTAGAACTGCGGTTTCATATGCCTAAGGAATATTGTCCCTTTGAGGTGGATTTAAAAAAACTGGTGACGAAATCCATTCATCGGGGAAGTTTAGATATTTATATTCAACGCCGAGTGATTCAAACTCAGGGGCAATATAAAGTACATATTGATGAGGGGCTTTTAAGTTCCTACAAAAAGGAAATCGAGAGAGTTGCTCGAAAACAAAAAATTCAGACTCCCATTCATTTGGAGTTTTTACTAAAACAGCCCAATGTTCTGAGTTTTGAACCCAATCTAAAATCTATAGCTCAAGAAAAAAAATGGCTATTAAAGGGGCTAGGAAAAGCCATTCTTTCCTGTGATATAGAGCGCCAGCGCGAGGGTCAAGAACTTCAAAAAGATTTTATAGGTCATTTAAAGCTGTTGCAAAAAAAAGTTCAATATTTGAAAAACCAGCGCAATACCTACTCTCAAGAATTAAAAGAAAAGTTTGAACTTCGTTTAAAGGAAAGAATGAAGGGAACGAGTGTGGACTCATCAAGAGTGTATCAAGAAGTCGCTCTTCTATTGGATAAATCAGATATTCATGAAGAGTTGGTGCGTTTGGATGAACATCTTAAGAATTATGAAAAAATCATTGAAAATAAAATTTCAGAGGGTAAAAAGCTTGAATTTTACACTCAAGAGCTTTTAAGGGAGTTCAACACCTTGAGTTCAAAATCACCCGTAGCCGAGATGACCCAAGTTGTGGTAGAAGCAAAATCAATTGTTGAAAAACTAAAAGAGCAAGTTTTAAATATAGAATGAAAACAAGTGAGAATAAATCCATTCGAATGATCATTGTTGCCGCTCCCAGTGGGGCTGGAAAAAGCACGTTTTTAAATCGCATCATGGCCGAAGAACCCCGTCTTTATGATACAGTCACTTACACAACTCGAAAAATGAGAGATGGGGAGTCCCAGGGGAACCCCTATTTTTTTGTCACTCAAGATGAGTTTGAACGTAAAGTAAATGATAATTATTTTGTTGAATGGGCTAGAGTTCACAATAACTTATATGGAACTCCTATGAATCAACTTGAACAGGCCTGGAAGAACGGTAAATGTGTGATTATGGATGTTGATGTTCAGGGAGCAAAAACATTTAAAAGTAAATTTCCAGATGCGGTGAGCGTTTTTATTCTTCCACCCTCAATAGAGGCATTGCGTCAACGTATTCTAAAAAGGAATAATGGAAAAGTGGATGATTTAGAGGTGAGAATGAAGAGCGCTGAGTATGAGATGACTCAGACGGAGTTCTTTGATTTTCAACTGATCAATGATAATTTTGAAGAATCCTATCTGAAATTTAAAAATCTCATTGTAGAAATTCTAAAATAGGGCTATGAAGGTGGTTTCGCTTTAAGTGGAGGTTTCATGGCTCGAGTTACCGTTGAAGACTGTCTAGAAAAAGTTCCTAATCGATTTGCTTTAGTTCTTATGGTTGCCAAAAGAGCAAAACAAATTATTAAAGGTGCTGAGACGACCGTGGCTGCAAAGAAAAATAAAGAAATTGTGACTTCTTTGCGTGAGGTTGCTGTGGGTAATGTCGGCTACGAAGTCGGGATGACCAATCAGTTGGCCTTGATTGAAATTGAAAAAGATCTAAATAAATAAAACAGACCTTCGTTGAAGTCTAAGGTCTTAAGCAGAAATTCAATAGCACCCTCTACTTAAAGAGAGTAGAATATCAAAATGGCTCAGATAAAAACCATCGATGAGTTAGTCGAAAAGGTCATTTCATATTATCCTAAGGCAGATATTGCGTTATTGCGCAAAGCCTATGACTTTTCTGAAAAAGCCCATTCTGGGCAAATCCGTCGCAGTGGTGAACCTTATATTTCACATCCATTACAGGTCGCAGAGATTTTAGCAGATCTTAAATTAGATTTAGATTCCGTTATTACAGCTCTTTTGCACGATACAGTTGAAGACACCGCTGTGACATTAGAGGATGTGCGACGAGAGTTTGGTGAGTCTGTAATGCAATTGGTTGATGGAGTGACCAAGATTTCTCAGATGAAGTTTCGAAACTCACAAGAAAAGCAGGGTGAGAATATTCGTAAAATGATTGTGGCCATGGGAAAAGATGTTCGGGTTCTCATGGTAAAATTAGCGGATCGTTTGCACAATATGCGGACCTTGAACTATATGCCCTTCGAAAAACAAGAAAAAATAGCTCTAGAGACTTTGGATATTTATTGTCCTTTAGCTGGTCGTTTAGGGATTATGAAATTAAAAGTGGAGCTTGAGGACTTATGCTTTCGCTATTATCGACCCGATACTTTTTATGAGTTGGTTCAAAAAATTAAAAAAACAGAGGCCGAGACCAATCGCTATATTGATGAAGTTAAAAAGATGGTCCACCATGAATTGAATAAAGCTGGATTCAAGCATGATGTCTTTGGGCGCTCGAAACATTTGTGGTCCATCTATCGAAAAATGAACAATCGAAATATCGAGTATGAACAAGTCTATGATGTATTGGCTTTTCGTGTGATCATGGAAAGTATCTCCGACTGCTATGCCGCGCTGGGATTGATTCACTCTCTGTGGAAGCCCATTCCTGGAAGATTTAAAGATTTTATCGCCATTCCTAAAGCCAACAATTATCAGTCTTTACATACAACGGTGGTCGGCCCTGGGGGCGAGCGCATTGAAATTCAAATTCGTACACAAGAAATGCATTTAATTGCCGAGCAAGGGATTGCGGCTCATTGGAGTTATAAAGAAGGAAAACAAGCTCAACAATCATTAACTCAAGTGAATTGGCTACGTGAATTGGTCTCATGGCATCAGCAAGTGGGAAATTCAGAAGAATTTTTAGATACTTTAAAAACAGATCTTTTTGAAAACGAAATTTATGTTTTCACTCCGAAAGGGGATGTTCGGGAATTTCCAGATGGAGCAACGCCGGTCGATTTTGCCTATGCTGTACATACACAATTGGGTCATACCTGTGTGGGTGCTAAAGTGAACGGCAAAATGGTGCCACTGAAATATAAACTTCAAAACGGAGACTCCATCGATATTGTCACTTCAAAAAACCAAAATCCCTCCAAGGATTGGTTAAAATTTGTAGTGACCAATCGTGCAAAATCAAAAATTCGACAATTTGTAAAAGAAGAGCAGCACCGTCGGTCCATGAGTCTTGGAAAAGATTTATTGGAAAAAGAATTTCGTAAATTTGGAATGGCCGCGGCCAAATACTTTAAGGGTGAGCTTTTTGAAAAGTTTGTGAAGGACAATGGTTTTCACAATCTGGATGAGTTGTTAGTGCGTGTAGGTTATGGAAAAGTCGATCCTCGCTTTGTTGTGGATCGATTGACTCCAGAGGCGGATCGAAAAGTTCATGAACCTAAAGAAAC
>DAIRER010000295.1:0-3413 GCA_036795495.1 Pseudobdellovibrionaceae bacterium
TGTGTTTTACTTGGTTACAGACTCGAAAACAGGATTGAAGTTTGGATTTTTTAAGTCTTTAACTGATGGCCCTTGGGTACTTTCTGTTGCTGGTTCCCAATCAATTACAGATTGGATTTCTAATTCTGCTTTGGGCGAAACTCAGATCCAAGCTTTTTTGGCTGTTGCAGATAAAATTATGGAACGCCTGTTAATAGAAAAGGCTCACTCTTCGGACAAGTCCAGTGAAATCATTGTAACGGGTCATAGTTTAGGTGGGGGGCTCGCCCAAGCAATGAGTTATTATTTTGAAAACAAACGGTTTGAACTCAATTTACCAAGTTATGAGAATTATCTTTTTACTTGGAATGCCTTTGGTGCAAAAAACATTGTTCTTCAAGTAAAAAAAATATTAGAGAAGCAAGGTAGCTCCGCTTTAGATCTGGATCAATTTTTAGAAAGATCCATTGTAAAAAACTATTTTATACCTGGGGATCTTGTTTCAACAATTGGAACTCATTTAGGTGAAACACGTGAAATTAGAGATCCTTTTGATTTTAATTCAAAATGGTTCTCTCTTTTCGAAACCCATTCGATATACAATATTCAAAAAATCTTAGAAACTTGCGAGTCCTGCATCCAAGAAGCTGCTTTAAAGTTGCCTTCGAAAAAACAATTTATTCCGACTTTGGGAGGCGCCTGGCTGGCGTCTTTAAGCCATTACACTCACAATCTGACGAATGATAAGAATCGAGTTGAAAACGAGGTGGCGAATACATTGAAAGCTCTTTACGAACAGGCCTTTTCTAAAGTTAGTACCAATAAACCATTAGAAACCTGGGAGATAAGAACTTTTCAATATTTAGAGAGTTTGAGTGATCAATTAATTCAAGAAAACAAAGTTATAATTGATCTTCATGGACGAGAAATGTTGCTACTTTATTTAAAAAAATCACGTGAAATTTTTAACGCCGAAAGAAAATAAGGGGTTTTTTCTATTGTTTTTATTGAAACTGTCCATAATACTCAAAACTGCTTTTTAAATAGACGGAGGGGATTCATGAAGTCATTATCAGTTATTTTATTGGGTTTAGTTCTATCGGCCTGCACGACTCATCCAGTTATACCCACAGTCGGTGATATAAAAATCAGTCGAGAAAAGCCAGACAGTGATTGTGAAGACCTTGGTTTTATAGAAGGTCGAGTGAGTGATTCAAAAGGCACAACAGAACAAGCCGTCGAGAACCTTAAAGAAGAAGCCATTAAAAAAGGTGCGAATTACGTTAAAATGGAAACCATTGGGGCTTTGGGTACTTCTGTACGAGGGCAAGCCTATTATTGCCGATAACCCCCGAATACGACGACTAGGTTCTCTATGACTTTTTGTAGACATGAGAATATTTGCAGAGGTTGCTCGTTAACCTCTGTCCCCTATCCTCTTCAGCTTAAAAACAAAGTGGATGATCTTCGTGCCTTATTAAGGCCTTTAACTTTTGTTGAATCGGATTCAATTAATGAAATTGAAACTCTCACTTTAGGTCCCCAGGCCCAGCGTGTGCGGGTGGATTTAACACTTTATGATGGTATTTTGGGCTTTTATAAAAATACTTTAGAGGGAGTTTTTCAATTAGAAACTTGCAGTCACTTTACCCCTGAGTTGCAAAATTGGTTTAATGATTTTTCAAAATTCAAATGGCCCTTTGTTAAAAAAGGATCCGTACGTTTAAGGATTTCTCCTTCTGGTCAACGCGGGGTTTGGTTGGATTTTTCAAATCAGAACATTAAAGATCTTTTGGATGAAAGAACAACTCTTAAAGAACTATTAAAAGTGTGTATTGTTGAAATCGGGCAAAAAAGAAAACGTTTGGTTTTAAAAAACGACGTTTTAAAACTTACGGATCCCTCGCCCTCTATTTGGTTTCAAACTTTTATAGGAAATCAGTCCTACCCCTTAGAGGGTTTTATTGGTGGATTTACTCAGCCCAGTTGGATCAGCAATGCACTTATTATTCAGGCGCTAGAGGGACTGCTTTCTCAAATTCAACCTCGATATTCTATTGAATGGGGGGCCGGGATAGGAAATCTAACACTCCCCCTTTCGGCGGCAACTTCTGATAAAGTATTGGCTTTAGAATTAGAGCCTTTATCTGTCATCAATTTAAAGAACAACCTTTTGAACTCTCCCTTCTCTGACAAGGTTGAAGTTTTACAGGGGGATTTTCAAAAGCTTCAGGCTCCCGAAGCTTTATCTCAATATATAGAATTTTTTAAAAGGGCGGACCTTTTAGTGGTAAACCCACCGCGCTCGGGTTTAAAAGACTTTGTCTTTCAACTTAGAGAGGATTTTTTAAATCCAAAACATATCATTTATTTATCCTGTAATCCCAAAACAATGGTTGAGGATGGTTTACAGCTGTCTTCGCGGGCGGGTTATTCGCTTGAAAAGGTTTACCTTATAGATCAATTTCCACAAACCACCCATTACGAGACACTGTCTCTTTGGTCTAAAAACTGATATTCCAATTGATTAATGTATAAAAACTGATACACTCTACACAAATGAGTACAAAAACTGATAAAAACTTATTACCGTCTTTATTGTTTCCTGGTAAAACAAGTGCTGAGCGAAAATATATGGCTCAACTCAAAAAACAGGGTCTAATTTACGCCATTGGACCAAAACTTTATGCCTCGGTCCCTCGAACGGACCTTGCCAAGGTCGTCAGAGGATCGTGGGCTCTTATTGTATCTCGTCTTTATTCAAAGGCCTTAATATCCCATGCGACGGCTTTAACGTATCTTCCAAACGCTAAAGGCGAAGTGTTTCTTACATCCTCATCACAAAGAAAAGTTATACTTCCTGGATTAACCCTATGTTTTCTTCGTGGACCTAAGTCTGATAAGAATGATGTTCCCTTTATGAATCTTAAGGCTTCATCATTTGAACGCGCCGTTTTAGAAAATTTATCTGCATCGAAGGGCTCTTTATTTCAAAAATCATTATCTCAGGCGGATATCGAAAATCGATTAGAATTAATATTGCTTCATAAAGGTGAAGACGAACTGAATCAATGTCGAGAGCGTGCACGTACCGTTTCGAAAAGACTCAAAATGGAAACTGAATTTAAAAAACTAGATAAAATCATTGGAGCTTTATTAGGCTCTAGATCTCACAATCATGTAATGGATCCTTTGTCAAAAGCGAGATCCATGGGGCGGCCTTATGATTCTTTCTGTTTAGAGCGATTAGAAATTCTATTTTCACATTTAAGGCATTTTCCCTTTGTGGAAATAAAAGAAACCTATAAGTCTTCCGCTCATTTTAGAAATAAATCTTTTTTTGAATCCTATTTTTCAAACTATATTGAAGGGACAATATTTGATATATCTGAGGCCGAGTCTATTGTTTTTGACCACAAAATACCTAAACAAAG
>DAIRER010000296.1:0-3409 GCA_036795495.1 Pseudobdellovibrionaceae bacterium
ATCGGGCACCCAAGTCTTATATAACGAGGGTGCCTTAAATTACGAGAAATATGGTGGAGGTGGGGGGAATCGAACCCCCGTCCGTAAATGATCCACAATAGGGCGCTTCATACTTAGTCACTGTTTTAATATGCTCAAAAGACTTCCAGCGACAAAATTCTCTTGGGCATTACCCTCAGTAAATTTTAAGCCAAGAACCTAAAGGCAACATTCTCAGCCGAGGTGACTAATTTGACACTTCATCTCGATCCGCCACCATAATCGAGGAAAGCGTGCTGTCAATTAAGCAGCAAGAGCGTAATCGTTGCCAATTACATTTTGCATGTTTTTACAAGGCCCTCATGCTCCTTGGTATGCTCCCTATGCTTCTGCATCCACGTCGAAACCAGTACACCCCCAATAAATAGAAAATCAAACTAGAATCCAAAACGAAACTAATCATTATTAAAAACCTGACAAGCATTAATCAACAAAAAAATTTAATAAAATTGAATAAAAAATAAGCACTGTTCATATTTTAATCTTAACAGTATCTGAACAAACAGACCTAGATCTAGTTGTATTTACCTACTTTATCCACCATAAACTATGGTTTTCCACAGGTTTTTCCACATTTTATCAAATCATAAAAAATGAAAATTATTAGTAATTTAATTTAATATCACTTAACGCGATGCAAATATTAAATATTTGCACAAAATAAAAGCTAAGTGTCTTTTTCAAAAAGTACTTCAGTCTCTATTTTTTCTACTGATTCATAGCTAGATTTGATGAAAGTAATTTCTGAATTTAAGTTATTATCAGATAGTAAATTTGGAGCGGTTGCGGGTTGCGCGGGGGCATTTTCGTAGACTGATGAATCCTCAAGTTGATGAACCTCTGGGGATTTATCCGTTATTGGGAATAATTGAATATTGAGTTGATAAACTCGCTCGCCCTTGTTCTCTAATCGAGAAATATTATTATCCTTGTTTAAGGCCTTTCGAAAATGTCGTAATTTAAACTTTAAATCATCAAACTCTTTTTTAGTCATACATAAAGTCAGAGAACCAAATTCTCGTTCTAGGGGAGAGTCCTGGTATAAAGATTCAAGCCCCAGATAAACCAATTCAGCTTGAAGTTTTCTAACTAGGGCCACCGGAATTTCTTCTAAGGAATCTAAAATAGCTTGGGCTTTTAGAATTTTACCAGTTTCAGGATCCTTTACAAGTTGTCCAATAGTCAGCAAGCCCTCCATGGCTTGCCTTATATCATGTTCGTTAGCTTTATTTTTTAAAACGAGTTTTAGTTTTTCAACATCAAACTCAACTCCTTTTTGATCTGTCAAAGCATAGAGTACCCAAGAAATCCATGAAGGAAGGTTCTTCCAGATTTCAGAATTCATAGCTCCAGAATCGATTTGTCGTTGCACCCGAATTTCATTGAGTTGTTTTAAAAAAACATTTCTCATCACGGGATCGGATTCTTGGTTGAATTCCACCAAAAGTTTAAACTCTTCACCTTGAGTTTTAGAATGCCCTAGAGCCTTTGAAAAATGATCACACATATCTAAAGATAGATTGCGTTTACCATCGATAATTAATTTTAAATAATTTGGGGAGCGAATATTCGCAGCAGCAGAGAATGTCGAATAGCTGTAGGGGCGTCTTAATTTTTGGGTTTCACTCAGTTTGTATTTATAAAAATCGCCTAAATACTGCCTAAAATTAAGATAATTGGAAAGATCAGGTGCTGTAAAACTCATAGATGCTCTCTCTCAAATGACGTAACTACAAAAATTCAGAGAATACTTTTTTATTTGAACTGAAGTTGAGAATAAAAACAACAATGAAAATGAATCAAAATAAAAATAAAAAAGGGCTCTTAGTTTTCACTAAGAGCCCCAGCCTTCCCCCAGCTTTCTAATTGGTCACTCACTACCAACGAGAAAGTCTTAGAGTGATCTGCCTTAAATTCAAATCACCCCGATTTCTTAATAAGATGCTATCATAACTAACACTCACAGCTTGACGAATGTTAGGTCTTAAAACTTGAATTTGTCCAATTTGACTTCCAAAAACCATAGAGGGTCCAACTTGCATTCCCTCGACAATGACATCTAGAAGAGCATTGTTGTAAAGGGCCTCACCCTCGATAACAACTTCATCGAGCTTATATCCTACATAATCATTGAGGTTGATCATTTGGCCTAAGCTGATTTGGTCATTTCCAAACATACGGCGTGGAAGTAAATAACCCGGAACACTCAATTGAATGGTTTGATACCCAGGACCAGGATTGGGATTTACAGAACCATCATCAGAAAATCTTCTTAGGTTTATGTAAATTCCACCAATGTGCAAACGTCCTTGAACATCCAGTCGTAAAGTACGAATCTCTGTTCCAATCTGATCCCACATTCCAGGATCTAAAGTGATCCAACCCTGTGGATCGAATTCA
The DNA here is from genome assembly GCA_036795495.1 of Pseudobdellovibrionaceae bacterium. GTDB lineage: Bacteria > Bdellovibrionota > Bdellovibrionia > Bdellovibrionales > Bdellovibrionaceae > DAIRER01. The sequence goes on from DAIRER010000296.1 coordinate 2,440, forward strand.
GAATCTACTCTCTGGCCGTTCACTTCAAGAGAAAGTCTTGTGTTTCTAAACCCTGCAGAGCTCACTTCAACTTGAATTGAGTCAATCGTATAACCATAAAATTCACGATCTATATCAAAAAGTGCTCTCAGTGGAATTTCAGAATTTTCAACAAACTGTCCAAGGTATTCGTACTCTCTCTCGATGTACCCAGGTTGACCAGGTCGATCGGGATGCCAAGGTCGATCCGGCAAGACAGGAATAAATCTTGGTGGAGGTGGTGCTGGTCTTACATGTCGAATGGGTGGTCTACGGTGTGGAGGTTGTACCGGGCGATAACTATCTGGAGGGGGTCTGTGAATCGGTGGTTGCGGCCTATAAATTGGTGGCTGCGGCGGTGGTCTATGGGGCGGCGGTTGTTGATGTGGGGGTTGTGGAGACGGTCTATGATCCGGAGGATTTCCCGGCCTTTGATAAGGTGGCGGTCGATGTTGATCATCACGTCCTCCGCCCCGGTCTGGCATATTGCCACCACGTCCGAAATCATCACCACCGCGTCCCGGATTTCCACCTCGTCCTGGTGGCAAGGCATTCCCGCCACCGCCTCCACGGTCACGGTTTTCAACGCCGGAGCCATTGCGATCTCTTTGTATATTTCCTTGGTTTAAATTCTCCGCCATAGTGCTACTCGAAGCTAATAAAATTAAGCTAACAGTATTTATGATGGATTTTTTTGGTGTCATAATTCCCCCTTTATGTGTGAGTGGTTTTTACTAAAGGACATTACAGCAAGAATCCAGCCAAAAGTTTGGGGTCAGAATGATACCAAGACGCGGCGTATTAAGCATCAGAAGATTAGATCAAAAAATAGAATTCAAAAAGTAATTTAAAATGATCCCAATGGAAGTGTTTTTTCCAGGGGCTTAATAACAAACTCCTTGGATTTTTTTTCTGAGTCCACCCACCCCTTGGCAGTGGCCCACAGAGTGAG
>DAIRER010000297.1:0-3391 GCA_036795495.1 Pseudobdellovibrionaceae bacterium
CTGTGATCTTCCATGGTTCAGAGCTGTTTTGATGAACTTTCATTGAATTGTCACACATATCAAATGTTATATCAGAATTATGAAGAAAATAATTTCGAAAATATTCTTTAATGTAATATCCTTTGTAGCCACATAAAATGAGAAAATCGTTGATACCGTGGGAAGAGTAAATTTTCATAATATGCCATAAGATCGGCTTATTGCCGATTTCTATCATTGGTTTTGGCTTCAAATAACTCTCTTCACTAATTCTGCTTCCAGTTCCACCGGCGAGAATGACGGCTTTCATATATAGACCCCTCAATAATACCTAATTTTAACCATTTATATTAATCGGTTTATCAGAATTGCTTTGGAAATGGCAATGAAATAGCTATTAAAAATCTTTTTAGAAAAATTATTTTAATATAGGGTAGTACATCCTCTAATCAGTAACGCGTAAGGTTACCTGCCACAATTGGATTTAATTCTCCACACCTAAGTTTAAATATGCCTAAGATTGTGGACTTTCTTGGTATAAATCTAATTCATAAACTCATTTGAGATATTTTTAGGAAATACCGACTCAACTTGAGAAAAAAATCCTAGCCCCTCTGTCCCTCTTTAATTCTTTTGGGCGATAATGAAGAATTGCTTTCCTAGGAAATTCCAGACGAAGGGTATTTTCAAATAAAGCCAGACAAAGAAAGGGCCTTTGGGTAGGGCGGATTTTGTGGAAAAGGGGACAAATCTTGGGATCACTTTTGTTTCTTTGAAGCCCATTTCTTGCAATACGAGATCCAGGGTTTTTTTATCGGGCAGGTGTTCAAAAAAATTAGAAACAAAGATAATATCTATTGTTGCACTTTGGATAGGCTCTAGGTGATCTGCAGAGCAAGAGTAAAATTCAGTTTTTGGGTCTAAATAGTTTCTAGAGGTGGGATTTAAATCGATTCCAATTTTAAACGATAGTTCCTTCTGCGCCGGTCTCTAGATAAGGCTTGCTACGTGATTATATCGGCAGGACGGACAACGTGAATGCCTCGTTGCCCAAGGCTACATCTGATAAAGAAAATTAGAATAAACTTTTTAGTTTTGCAAGACCCTGAGTGGCGGTGACCAAATAAGTTTTTTCACGTTCAAGTAGAGCGGCGCCATTTTTGGTTAGGACCAGTTTTTGGGGTGATCCTTCACGAAGAGTCGTATGACTAACTGGTATATCAAGGCCATCAATGACATCATGAATATGCTGACGTCGCTGTTTTGCCAGGGGCCAAACCATTTTTTGATCAGTAGAACTCAGTAAAAACTTTGATAAGTGTTTACAGTCCTGACAATTGTGCTGTGAAACTTCTTTGATAGACCAATCGCCCTCCCCCCACATTTGATTATGTCTTTAAATCCTCTTCGTAAAGTAAAAAAGTAGAATTGTATCGGCGGCAAATCGAAGGCTCCATGCGGCGGCGGCGCCTTGAATTCCAAAATGAAGGGTTAAAAAATAAAATAAAACTAAATAAAAAGGCAATTCAGCGAGATGCAATTTAGATGTAATGTCTGCTCGTCCTTTACTTTGCAAAAGCGTGTAGGGTGTATAGGCCAGAGAATTGATCAGCACACCCAGAGTTAAAATAATTAAAACAGATTGTGATTTTTCAGGAAAATCTCCCCCCAACCATATTTTTAAAATGTAGTAACTTCCCCCGGCGATCACGGCGCAAATTAGACCCATTACTCCGAGGGTTGCGAGAACGGATTTTTTGGCTAAATGTTGTGATTGCTCCGCACTTAATGGGCCACTCAGTCTTGGAAATATTGCACGAGAAATGCTGGCCGGTATAATTAACAATCGGGAGGTCATTTCATAAGGTGTCGTATAGTAAGCCACCTGAGACGTAGGTATAATTAAGGATAAGAAAAAACGATCTAAATACACCATAAATGGGTTCACCAAATTGCTGACAGTCAGCCAACCTCCATATTTTAAAATTTCAAGGTATTTGCTTTTAGTTTTAAAGATTTCTATACGACGAATAAAATCATAGGTAGTAAAAATGTAAATCCCATGCAGAATAAGAAAAAAAAATCTTCCGGCTAAAATTAGATAAACAATGTTTGCTAAGTTCAGTTGATCGGGGGGTAATAAAAGTGGAGAAACAAATGTATATACTCCCAGTAGGATTTGTAAAAAATTAACCAGATAAAATTTCTCATCCGCCTCTAATAAACCACGCAAAGCCGTTACGGCAGAAACAATCGGAATAGAAATGGCAATCGGCCATAGACTATTATTAATTTCCAAAAGTAGGGAGGGAGAGGCCTTAATGTACTGATACAGAGCCAACTCTTTAAAGAGTAAAATCATCAAACTACCCAAAAGGCTAAAACCGCTGACTAGCCCCAAGACAGTCCAAAAAGTTTTGTTTAAATCAGACCACTTTTTCTGATGAAAAAGTTTCGAGGCCAAATAAGTTAAGGTGCGGCTTAATCCAAAATCAAAAAGTGAAAAATATCCAATCAAAACCCAAACAATAGATAAAGCACCAAAACGCTCAATTCCTAAATAGGTAATAAGCTTTGGAATTGTAAACAAGCCAACAATTAATGGAATAATTTGTCCAGCGAGATTTATTAAAAAATAAGACTTAAGACTCGATAAACGAAACATGGATCCTTATTCTTCAGCGACAGTCACAAGATATTGTCCGTAGGTGCTCTTGATCATCCGATCCGCCAAAGTCAACAATTGAGTCTTCGAAATAAATCCCATGCGATAAGCAATTTCTTCAATACAAGCGATCTTAAGACCTTGTCGTTTTTCAAGCGTATGAATTAAAGTACTGGCCTCCATAAGCGAATCATGAGTTCCCGTATCCAACCACGCAAAACCACGCCCCATGGTGAAAACATTTAAATTTCCTTTTTCTAAATAGATGCGATTCAGGTCCGTAATTTCGAGTTCTCCGCGTGGAGAGGGTTTTAGAGATTTTGCGTACTCAACGACCTTGTTGTCATAAAAATAAAGCCCTGTAACTGCAAAATGAGATTTTGGTGCTTTGGGCTTTTCTTCGATTGAAATGGCTCTGCCGCCACCATCAAATTGAACAACTCCGTACCGTTCGGGATCATGAACTTTATAGGCAAAAACACTGGCTCCTTGTTGCGATTTCGCAGCCTTCATCAGCATTTCAGAAAACCCATGGCCAAAAAATATGTTATCTCCTAGAACCAGGGCGCAAGGTTCCCCAGCGATAAACTTTTCTCCAATGATAAAGGCTTGAGCCAACCCATCGGGAGAAGGCTGAACAGCATACTGAATTTGCAATCCTATTTCAGTACCATCCCCCAGAAGCTCTTCGTAACGACCAATATCCTGAGGAGTTGAAATAATCAGAACTTCTTTGATTCCAGAAAG
>DAIRER010000298.1:0-3389 GCA_036795495.1 Pseudobdellovibrionaceae bacterium
ACTCTCCAGCCGTGTATTCATTGTAATCGATATCCCATTTTTGTAAAAGGCGGTGAAAGTTAGGAACTTGAGCAATAACACCAATAGATCCAAGAATAGCAAATGGTGCAGCTAGGATATGATCTGCGGTGGCCGCCATTAAGTAACCTCCACTAGCGGCCATTTTATCTACGGAAACATGCAAGGTAATTTTTTTTTCTTTGAGTCGCAAAAGTTGGGCTGCGGCTAATCCATAGCTATGAACCATTCCCCCGGGGCTTTCCAGTTTTAAGAGCACTTTGTCACCAGGATGAGCGAGATCCAAAAGGAGTGTCACTTCTTCTCTTAAATTTTCAACATGTGAGGCTTTAATGTCTCCATCGAAATTAAGAATAAAAAGTTTTTTTTCTTTAACTTCTGAATCTTCTTTGTCCTCTGCTTTTTGTTTTTTTAGAAGACTTTTAAGATCTTTCTTTTTTAAAATTAAGGACCGAATAAAACTCATAAGTTCTTTGTGTTTATGATTTAGTATTTCAACTTCTACTTGAGGTTTTAATTGATTTTTAGCAATAAGTATCGCGATGGTAATGATTAAAATTAATGCAAATAAAAGTACTGAAAAACCTTTTCCAACAAAGACTAAAACTTCAGCGAATGGTTCCATGGGGCTCCTTTTCTAGACCTAGGTGATAAAGAAAACTACATTATTGAATAATTATGTATTGGTCGAGCATCTTTTGTAATAAAGTGAAGTCATGTTAAAACGCACTTTGTTATATATGATTTCTTTGATTTTACTCAGTTTACCTCTACGCGCCGAAGAGAGGGTCGATGGCTTTAGAAAACACCAAGAGATTAATAAAAAGCATGACCATCTGCGAAATTTAGGTTTTGAAGAGTGGTTAGCTCAATCTAAAAGTTGGGAAAAAAAACGGGCTAAGTGGGCTAAGGAATTTTCATCAAAGACGGACCCCAAAAAAGATGAAATTCAAGAGGATTATTTCAAATTTAAACGTCAAGAAGAACAACATAAAGAAGAACAAAGCGAAAATCAGAATAAGTATCGAAAGCAAGCTGAAATTATAGAAAAGAAAAATCAAATTGAAAATTCTCAGTTGTATCATGCTGGAGAAATGGAACTCGACACGCGTCGACCAAGATATAAGCTCTCTGAACGGGCCCTTTATGGAGCAACCCCTAAATATAAGAGTTCTCCCTCTAAGGTGGGCGGAGGTTTTGATGGATCTTCAGATTCTTCACCCAGTGATTATGGTGGGATGCAGCCGGTGCCGCGAGGCGGAGATGATGGGATGGGGGATGAGTTTTCAGATCTAAATAATGTTTCCCCACCTTCAATACCCTATGATCAACAGATGGAAAATAATTTTCCACCACCGTACTTTTCAGATGATGAAGTTCCGCCACCGCCTCCTATGGACTTTGATGATTCATTTTAAATTATGATATGAAGTCGATTAGGTCGTGGCCTTGGCTATTTCTTCAAAAGTTAAACCTGTAAGGTCTTTAAGTCCTTTGAAGACATACTTAAGAACAAAAAAGAGGATAAGCATCGAGGGAGCCATGATGACCAGATACGACCAACTGGTCATCTGAGCAATTTGAGCGTTCAATAAAGTTGATTTTTCTTCAGCAGAAAGAGTTTCAGAAATGGGTTTAAAAAAATATAAAGCTAACACAAAATTTAAAATACTGCTGATTAAAAATGAAAAAGAAAGAAACTGAGTTGATTTTCTAAGATGGATTAAAAAATCCTGTTCTTTTTTGAATTCAATTACTTTTTGATGAATAAGCTCCACATTAAAAAATTGTGGATTTAGAAAAAAAGTTTTGATCAAAGGATTTTCAGTAAAACTACTTGCCAGAACAAAAGCTCCGATCAGCAATGGAAAACTGGCCTCTTTAATTGCAAACCAAATACCATTCAATCCAGAAAGGGCGAGACCTCCGGTGAGGGCAACATTGAGAATTCCCAAAAGTGAAATATAATTCTTATGTTTATTCTTTAAGTAATCATAAACACCGTAGATTAAAGGAAAAAGTAAAGCGAGCAGTAAAGTCTGAGTGGGATTAAAATAGGCATTGCCTTTTTGTAAAATGAAGATCGGTAAAAATATATTAAAAACAAGATTGAAAATCATTTGGGCAGGTTATTCTAGTCTATAGAATCTGTCACTGAATTATTTTCACTTGCCTAAGAGAACCTTTCAGTTATTTAATATTTAAAGTCTGTGAGTTGTTTTTATTTTAATAAAGGGGATTTGAAATGAGCATCTTAGTTTTACTTCTTGTTTTTTTATTTTTGGGTTTTTTTGGAGCTCCAGTTATTTTATGGACCCTCGTTCTAGGTGCCTTTTTGTTTTATAATAGTGTGGGGCTTGGGTGTTGGGTTGTCTTTGGTGTTTTCGCACTTTTATTTAACATCCCTTTGTTACGACAAAAAACATCTTCCTTATTGGTTATGACCTTATTTAAAAAATTTCAATTTGTACCTAAAATTTCAGACACAGAGCGTACGGCTCTCGATGCGGGAGTTGTCTGGATCGAAAAGGATCTTTTCTCTGGTAAACCAGATTTTAATAAAATTTTACAAGAATCCTATCCGGATTTAACCGCAGAAGAAAAAGCTTTTATGGATGGACCCTGTGAAGAATTATGTAAAATGATAGATCCTTGGAAAATATATAAGTCCCGAGAAATTCCAGAAAATGTCTGGGCATATATCAAAAAAGAAAAATTTTTAGGTATGATTATACCCAAAGAATATGGCGGACTTGGTTTTTCTGCATTGGCTCACTCTGAGGTAATTCAAAAACTTTCTGCGAGATCATTAACTGTTGGAATTACAGTTATGGTTCCCAATTCTTTAGGTCCTGCAGAGCTATTGGCACACTATGGAACAGATGAACAAAAGAAAAAGTTATTACCTCGTTTGGCTACAGGTGAAGAAATTCCCTGTTTTGGGCTAACAGAGCCCTTAGCTGGTTCTGATGCTGGGGCAATGACCTCTGCTGGGGTCGTCTTTAAAGGTGAGGATGGAAAACTTTATATCCGCATCAATTGGAATAAAAGATATATTACGCTGGCTGCAATCAGCACGATTGTTGGACTTGGATTTAGATTGCGTGATCCAGAAAATTTATTGGGAAAGGGCGAGGATGTCGGCATCACCTGTGCTTTAATTCCGTCAAAAACTCCTGGAGTCGTGCTCGGGCGACGTCATGATCCTTTGGGTATCCCATTTTACAATTGCCCCACTCAAGGTGTAAATGTCGTTGTATCTGTTGATGCCGTTGTTGGAGGAGTCGAAGGCTGCGGAAAAGGTTGGGGCATGTTGATGGAAAGTCTGGCAGCGGGTCGCGGGATCAGCTTACCGGCACAATCAACTGGTG
>DAIRER010000299.1:0-3366 GCA_036795495.1 Pseudobdellovibrionaceae bacterium
GAAGCTCAGTTGCAGAAAATTCCTTATATGTTAGTGATAGGGGATAATGAGGCTAAGGATAGATGTTTAACAGTTCGACTTCGCGATGGTTCCAATTTCAACAATATATCTATCGATATTTTCTTGGGTGTTTTATTGTCTTCGATTCAAAAAAGAGATTTAGAACTTTGTCAATTCTCGTGAAAAATCAATTTTCTAATTTCCAGCTTAACAACAAATTCAAAATGGAGGTTTGCCATTAATACTTTTTCTAAGGGTGGTTTTCGACCCGGGGGCCCTGGAGGTCCAACTGGTGGTGGTGCTAGCGGTGGTCGTTTTCAAGATCGAGATCGAAAGCCTAAGGATAAGGACGGATTAAGGGTGAATCGTGAAATTCGAGCCCCTCAAATTCGTGTGATTGATGATGAAGGGAATATGCTTGGAGTGATGACGGTGCCTGAGGGCATTCGTTTGGCTGAGGATAAGGGTTTAGACCTTATTGAAATTGCACCTACGGCACAGCCCCCGACTTGTAAGTTAATGGATTATGGCAAATGGAAATACGAAAATAAGAAAAAGCAACAGATTGCCAAGAAAAAACAAGTGACGGTTCAGATCAAAGAAATTCAAATGCGTCCGCGAACGGATCAGCATGATTTTGAAACCAAGATGAAACACACCCGCAGGTTTCTTTTGGATGGGGATAAAGTTAAAATATCCATTCGCTTTTTAGGTCGTGAGATGGCTTATCAAGATATGGGAATGGGTTTGATGAAGCGTTGTATTGAGTTTGTGAATGATCTTGTTATGGTCGAGGTTCCTGCAAAAATGGAAGGCCGTAATATGTTTTTGTTATTGGCTCCGGATGCCGTAAAGGTGAAAGAGTATCAAAAGCAACACCCTCAACCGGCTAAGGATGAGGCTCAACTTGAAAAGCTTGAGGATCTCAATCGTAAAGTCGACCAAGAAATGGAAGAAGACGACTCAAAGGAGTAGGTCCTCATTTGTAGAAAGTGATTTTTGAATTTATTATCTTTAGTTGGGTTTCACTATCCCTGGTGAAGGGAAACTCCCTTCATTCGGATGCCGATGTCATCCCAAGTTACGCCCTGTTTCTGTTCAAATTTTTCAATCTCGGTAAAATAAACTTCTTTGTACAAAGATTTTAAAATCGCCGTTTGTTTGGTAAAATTGGCAAAAGAGATGGCGTGAGGAAGACAAAAACTCCATTTACTTTCTTCTGCAACCAAATCGACAATCTCTTTTGGCGCCAACTTCTTAAACTCCAACCATTCTGGATTTTGATCTCTAAGTTCCGAATGAGTATTTCTCATTCCCAATCTGCGAAGCGCGTTGCTCCGAGCAAAATCCCAGCCGGTATTTTCAGAAATAATTCTCAAAAGGTCTTCATGATAGATGATCCTTCCGAAATTAGGCTTCAGGCTATTTTCAATACTCTCAGAAAGAAATCCATAGGAAAACGACTGACTCTTTGCGCTTTTGTAAAGATCAATGCGTTCGACCATTTCATTACAATGAGGTCTCCAAAGGGCGCTAATGTTGATAATGTCTCTGAAATTGTAGATTTTTTGATCCTTTAAGTATTCGGTCATTTTCTGAAGCCCCACATATTCGGGTAAATACCTTTCAAAACTCATAACCAGAGCGTCCTCGGAAAAATCAAACTGAAATATTTTTTCAATTTCAGCATTACGAAATGGATTCAATACGAGGTCCGAATCATCATCAATCGCATCGTAGTTAATGACTTTGCCGATGGATTTATGAACTCCTTGGACAATATCGATCAGTGGCATTTTGAAAGCTTGAATTTCACCATAAGAAAGCGTTCGGTTAACCTCTCGGCAGAAATCAACAAACTCAAGGCCCCGATCAAATTCAACATCGATGTGAAAAAATGGATTTTGCGTTGAAAGTCTTTCTGGGATCATTTCATATTTTAAAGGATCGACTCCAGAGAAACCAAGACCATAGAGTGTGAGACTTGCTGGAGCACTTCCACGAGCCGTTCCTAGCATTAGATTTTTTTGCTTTGCAAATTCAATACACTTTTTTACAGCATCTAGATATGTACCCACTTGCGGATGATTGTTGATCCAGTCATCTCGTTTTAAATAGGCTAAAGTTGAGTCTGTGACTTTATTATAGCGCTTTTTAAGACCTTCGATGATTTCTTCTCTAATGCTTTCCATGTACAGATTCCTTTCCGTTTTGGTGAGTATTTCACCAGTTTCAATTTTGTTTGAAACGGAAAGCAGATTCAGAACACGCTCTCGGCGATCTCCTAGTTCAAACATCTCCTGATCTATTTCTAAAAGTCGGACGTTGAGGCGTACACGTAACTCTGAATTTGAAAAGTTGATGACCGTCTTGATGTCTTCAAGACGGAACCCCAGACTTTGTAAATCTCGAATTCGGTTCATGCGTACGATCCACTTTTGATCATAGTATCTGTAGTTGTTTTCCCCACGAGAGGACCTTGGCAATAGGCCGATAGACTCATAATAGCGCACCGTGCGAGCTGAGACCTGAGCCATTTCTGCAAATTGTCCAATGGAGAGCATCTTTGAATTCCTTTCCCTCAAATTCACCATAGGGTTTGACGTAACGACAAGGTCAACTGCAGAAATTAAAATTTTATTGAATCATTGCATCAAAGGCGGTGACTTAAATTTAAAAGTAAGTTAGCAAAGTCTCCTTATCTAAGAACTCATCAAATCAGGGGGGCGTGAGTGCAGCGAAGTATAGTTATTCTAGCTCTTCTATTTCATTCCATTTTTGCAAGTGCGGCAGAATATGAAGAATTCAAAGTCCCCACCACCGATGGCAAATCATTATTGACAGGACAAATTGATTTGCCGCCAGCTAAGTGTGGCGCAGGTCCACATAAGGCCGTTATGATTGTAAGTGGATCTGGATGGTCCTACCGGGATGGCTTTATGGGTAGATCTGGTAGTGATGGCGATTCCATTTACAGATTCATGGCTAAGTCTTTACAAGATAAGTGTTATCTTGTTGTCCGTTGGGATTATCGTGGTGTTTCTTGTGATAGAAAACAACCGTCCGATGTTCAAAAGTGTATTGACCAAAAAGTTCGTGCGGAAATGGATCATAATTCAATGCTTGAAGATATTTTAGCAGTTTACAAATTTGCCGAGAGTTTCCCGTTATTAGACAAATCAGAGTTTAAAATAATTGGTCACTCTGAAGGATCCTTGAATGTTGCTTCTTTGATTTATCAAAATAGAATCTTACCAAAAGGCGTTTTGTTTATGGGCGCGCTTACTGAAAGTCCCAAAGACATTTTTTACTGGCAAGCTGTCTTAAGAAAAATTGAATGGCTTTTTGAGTTAGACAAAGATGGTG
>DAIRER010000300.1:0-3365 GCA_036795495.1 Pseudobdellovibrionaceae bacterium
GTTCTTCAGGCCCCCGGATATAAAGAGAGTTTAAGTAAAATTCAAAGTATCCCCGAATTAGTAAAGACAAATGTTCTTTCTGAAAACCAAGGAAAAATTGTTTTAAAAGTAGCAGCCAAGGAGTACTTTGAAAATTCGACTATAACCGACGAGGGAAAAAAAGCTGAAACTTTAGCAGAAGCCATTATGGCTTTAAACGAAGAAAAAATTGTAGAAAATTTAACGGACTTACTGGGATTGGAAATGCAATTTGAAGCAGCACCTAACCAATATAAAAAAATGGACCGGCTTTTTCAGGTTTTAAACCGAGTTTCAATTGCAAATCAATTGATGAACCCTAAAAAAGATCGATTTTTAATTGAAGTATTAATACTGATACAAAATCGCGAAATGCGAGAAAGACAATTCGTAGATGATTTAAAATCAGCTCAATTGTATTTTGAAAATAGAATTAAATTAATTTCTTCAGAGCCCTATCAGCTTCTTGAGGGCTATTCATTGTTAAATCAATTAACTACAAACAAAAAATGGATAACTCAGCAATTTGCGCCTGTGTTCAACCATTTTGATCTAGCTAGTTTGGATCGACATGCGTTTATAGAAACTTTTAAATCCTGCATCACGGGTCTAAATCAACTCAAACACACGTATTTATTGTCAGAAATAATCTTTAAAAACGCTCAATATCTATTAAGTTCTCGTATTCAAATTTTATCAGAATTAGAGGGAGACAAATCACAGCACCTTCAAGATTTAATTCAATCCCTGGACTTGGTTAATTACTTTTTTGATCAAGATAATAAGAATCTTTCTATTTCTAATATTCAGTCTTGGGATAGTCTTCTCGTGGATAATTCAAAATTAAATGAACAGATCAAAAACCTTTTAATAAAAAACAGCGAAAGTTTAAATAGTCTAAAATTTCAAGCAAAGCATATTTTAACACAGGCAGTATTATTTAAAGTTCTTAGCGATAAGAAAATTAAATTAGTTCAAGAAGATAGTAAAATTTATTCGCAATACTTAAATCATAAAATAAATCTTTTAGAACAGACAAAAGAAGTGTCATCAAATCAAGAGAACAAGATTAATCTGGCCTCCTATAGAAAATATTTTACATATTTTGAAAGCTTAAAAAATTATTTAACGATTAGCCCACTTTTATCTGAAGGCAAAGTAATACCTAAAGGGCGTATAGTAGAAGGAAAAATTATTAATTCAGATGAGCAGAATGCAAAAATCTATGCAGAAAAAATACTTACAAAATCATTGAATATTTTATATCAAAATAATTTAGAAATCCCGAATATAAAAAACTGTTTAATGAGTCAAAACCAAGAAGAGCTTCAGCAGAAATCTGAAGTATGTAAGGATACAAATGGAAATGGTTTAAATTACTCGTTAGTTTCAAAAATGTTCCTCAGTGAACAAAAAGAAGAATTAAAACATATTAGTTTAGCAGGTGAGGGGACCCTATATATTCCTGCGGGTCGATTTACCGCTCCTGCAAAATCAACATTAGAAATTAATTATCCTGAAATTGAATTTCATCCCTTGGCAAAAATTGAAATTATATCTGGAAACATAAATATCAATACAAGTTCGATTATTAACGCTTATTTAGACGTATCCGCTGTGGATCAAAATCAATTTGGAGCTGAAATTAATAAAGGAAGTGCACCCAAAATTATAAGATTCAATACTCCTTTGGCCGATAGTTTTACATATCACTTTGTCGAAGATGCTGGTAGCGCCAGAATACAAACAAATGGACTAATTATAGAAAAAGAATTTTGGGAAAGTGTAAATTCAAAAAATCAAAAAACAGAAATTTTAGAAAAAGACTTTAAAAATATTAACGCATTGTTGGGGGGATCCTTTGGGTTTGATAATCCAGAAGATACTGCAGAAGCTATAGAGCGAAATAAAATCGATCAAAACTTTTTTCCTGGAGAGCTTCCAAAGATAACAGTTACAAATATTCCCAAAGCTGATAGTGCAGGTAATATTCGGATTAAAATATCCGAAAGTAAAGAGGTTGTAAATTCATCTAACGTTTTGGCTTATGTTGAGGGTGGAAATGGTGTTAACGGTGAAAATGGAATACCTAGTGTGCTATGCAATAAAGATGAAACGGATGGAAAAGAAAAATATAAACCCTATTTGTTTATATTAGGAAATGAAGAACAGCATTATATTGTTCTAAATAGAGCACAAAACTATGTTGCACCACCACTCAATAGGTATAAAATTGTAGAGGCTAAGTTGTTTGAAATAATGAATAATTCAAACATTTCAATTCAATTAGCCGTAAAAAAAGATAAAACCTTAGTAAAAAGAATTGAATCTATAAGTGCAGTTTCTACTAAGCATGTAAATCAAAAGTTAACTCATGTTTATCGGTACTCTGTATATCAAATAGATATGCCAGGAGCCGCTCCAACAAGTGGTGGAACAAGTGGAGATGGTGGTTCAGTTGTTATTAAAACCCAAGGTCAACAAGTAGATTTTCATTTATTTAGTTATGTTAGTCCAGGAATTGCCGGAAAAGGTGGAAAACCTGCAGAAGAAACATGCCGCGCACCTGGTGAAGTTCAATTACAAGGTACCGATGGACAAACGGGCATTGTAGGGACTGTGGAGGATCAACTATGAAATATAAATTTAAGATATTAATTCTATTAATTGTTTTTAATCAGAAATCTTTTGGTAGCCGTTTCTCTGAAAGATTAACAGATGAAGATAAGCTAAAAAGCGTAAAACCTGCTATTTCAATCCCAGGAAATGCAAGTCCAAACTTTTCAACTTCTTCATCTGAAAATACGCATGAGGTGGTCGAGGGCCTTAAAAAGAAATTTAAATTTGATCCAATATTAGAAATTAATCAGAATCGAGGGAGCTTATCAAGTCAGATTCAGATTCCTTTATTTATAAATGGTGTTGGTTTAAGTAGTATTGATTTAAATTACAATCACACCAATCAATCTAATATTGGATTAGGCATTGGTTTTAATTGGAGCCTACCTTTTATTCAAACACAAAAAGATTTTTCAAAGAATTCAAAATATTCAACGGTGGGATTGCTTGGAAGCCTAGAATTGATTGAATCAGATGAATCAATTGAAAAGTATAAAAAAATATTAAATCATTTTGGATCAATTTTTGGACAAGTAGATCAACTAAAATTAAAAATATATAGACCAGAAGTAGAATCTAATGGAACATTATTTATTCAAATTTTAAATCATTCGAACCTAAAGTGGGCTGCTCTAACATTAAATGGTGGGCGTTGGGTTTTTAATTCACAAGGTCAACCAATACATTTTATAAGCAAAAACTTTCAAAAATTAAATTTTATTTGGAAC
>DAIRER010000301.1:0-3364 GCA_036795495.1 Pseudobdellovibrionaceae bacterium
CATAGACTTGAGGCCATTCAACTTTGGCACGAACATATCCTTGGCTGTAATAGTAAAATCTTAATATTTGCAAATCACGCTCAAAGGCCTCTTGCTTGTACTGGCCAGAGCCACTGAGAAAAGAAAAATAGCCACCTTCATTGGTCCCAATTTTTGACTTTAATTCACCATCCTTAAATTTTTGATTTCCAATAAAAGTGATTTTTTTAACTTTGACCTTATCATTTTCTAAAATGGTCCACTTCAATCGCACCGTTTGGCCTGGAGTGATGTCTTCAATTTCATAATCAACCTTAACTAACAAATACCCCTTATCCTCATACATTTTTTGAATTTTATCAGCGGCTTCTTTGATCTTTATTTCACTTAAGATTTCAAAAGCTTTTAAACCTGAAGTTTCTAAAACTTCGTCCGATTTGAATTCTGAATTACCAGAAAATGTAATTTCACCCAGTGTTGGCTTTTCTTTGATTACAAAAATAATTTTGACTCCACTAGCCATAGTCTCAGATTGAACAGAAATATCTGAAAAAAACCCGGTTTTAAAAAGTGTCAAAATATCAGTTCTTAGATTTTCAGAACTTAAATTTTTACCGACAACTGTCTTTAATTTTTCTAAAATGGCATCTTTTTCAATTTTTTTATTTCCAAGAATTGCAACTTCCGCAACAATCCCTTGCTCTTGAACTTCAGATGGAGTTGAGGTCGCTTTGGCTTTTTTTACCTTTGCAGCACCCCACGAGGCCTCAGGTAAAACAAAAAAAGAAAAACATAATATGATTCTGAAAAAATTTTTATTTACCACGTACCATCCATTCCAATTTTTAAGGAGCCTAACTTAGGACCTAGTTCTTGTCAAATTACTCCCAATGCCCATCTTTTAAGCGCAAGACTCGAGGAAAACGTGCAGCAAATTGCAAATCATGCGTCACGACAATAAGGCTTAAATTAAAACTCTCTTTCAGCTCAAAAAAAAGATCTTGAATAATTTTTGAATTGACTGAGTCTAAATTTCCTGTTGGCTCATCGGCCATTAAGACCCGCGGACGACACACAAGGGCACGTGCAATAGAGACTCTTTGCAATTCTCCGCCACTGAGTTCATTGGGATAATGATGAAGTCGATCACTTAGCCCAAGTTTTGAAAGCAATCCTTCGGCCTTATGGCGAGCAAATGATTTTATTTCACCACCAATTTGTGAAGGCAACATGACATTTTCTAAAGCGGTCAACTCGGATATCAAATGATGAAATTGAAAGACAAAACCAATTTCTTTATTTCTAAAAAGGGCTAAGTCCTCTTCTTTCATTTGAAATAAATCTTTACCTAAAAAGTGAAGTTCTCCCGACTGAGGACGATCCAAGGTTCCGAGTATCTGTAATAGTGTGCTTTTTCCTGCTCCTGAAGCCCCTAAAATAGCAACAGCTTCTCCTGTTTTAAGTTTAAAATCCACCCCTTTAAGAATAGAAAGCTCACCAGCACCTTGAGGAAAAGTCTTTTTTAAATTTTGTGCAGAAATCAAATAGGAGCTATCCATAACGTAATCCCTCTACAGGTTTGAGTTGAGAGCCTTTGATTGCAGGAGCCAAGGTCGCCAAAAAGCAAATCAATAGACTTGTAATAAGAACCGCAACAATATCCCAAGTGCGTAATTGAAGTTGAATGCTATCCACCTTATAAACAGAACCTTGTATCAATCCATAATGTGCAATTAAATAGGGAACCACTTTCACAAACAGTTGTCCTAAAATAAAACCCAACGAGATTCCAAGAAGAGCCAAAACCAAACCCTGAATGGAAAAAATCCTAACAATAGACAAAGGCTTAATCCCTAAGGTTTTAAATATGGCAATATCTTGATATTTTTTTAGTACGTGCACATAAAGATAACTTGTCATGTTAAATGCAGCGACAAGCACAATCAATAATACAACAAAAAAAACAACAATCCTTTCAATTTCCACTGCATGAAAAAGATTTTCATTGAGGTCTCTCCATCCCCTCACCCAAAATTCAAGACCTAGCTTTTCAGAAAGTAAAACCGTACTTTCTTTGGCATCATTGAGATTAAAATAATTCAACGTGAGTCCAGAGTATTTATTTCCAATTTTTGAAATGCCCTGCAACGCCGCTAAATCCATAATTATAAATCTTTCATTCCAATCATATTTCCCTAAGTCTAAAATACCATGAACTTTGAGCTTACCAATGTTGCGTTGAAAGCGACTGGGATCATAGGCATCAGCAATAGGAATCACCACACGAAAGTCATCACCAATTTTTAAATTAAAGGTTCGAGCCACTCCTTTTCCGATCAACACGCGATTTACAGCAGCGTCTTCAACAGCCTCGCGTCCTGAACTTAACAATTGCCCATCGAGCAATCGCCCCTCTAATTGTGTCACTTGAGAAGCACTTGCAACATCAACGCCTTGAAGAACCGTCCCTGAAATTTTACCTTGATGAGCGATAACACCCTCTACGAAAACAAAGGGCGATGTGGCTTTAATCCGAGGATCTAGCTCTTTGACTTTTTGTTCTAGATCTTCCCACTTTTCATATTTAGAGGATCGTCGAATCACTTGGGCATGTCCGGTCACATCCGTCACCGCTCTTTGTAGCGTGGATTCATAACCACTCATAATAGACATCGAAGTCAACAAAGTGGCCACACCCAAGGCCAACCCACCCACTGCAAATGGCAAATCACGACGGTTTAAATTTTTCTTCTGAAAAAGCATTTTAAGGGCCAGGCTGATTTCAAATTTTAACACTTTAGATTCACCCTTTTCACTTTCCCCGTTGTGCTTCAAAGCGCAAAAAACTCATAATAAAATCATCAATAGCGCCATCCATAACATCCCCTACTTGGCTTGTTTCAAAATTAGTTCGATGGTCTTTCACCATTTGGTAAGGATGCATAACATAGGAACGGATCTGAGAACCCCACTCGTTGGCTTTTTTCTGAGAGTTCATTTCATCTTTTTCTAAATTGCGTTTTTCTACTTCTTTTTCATAAAGAATGGCCTTGATCATCTTTAAAGCTTTTTCACGGTTTTGAATCTGTGATCTTTGATTTTGGCATTGAACAACAACCCCCGTGGGAATGTGATACATACGTACAGCAGAATCAGTACGGTTTACGTGCTGTCCCCCAGCGCCACTGGCTCGAAATGTCTCTACTTTTAAATCTTCAGGTTTAACCTCGATGTTGATATCATCATCCACTTCGGCCCATACAAACACTGAAGCAAAAGAAGTGTGTCTTTTCGCATTCGAGTCAAAGGGAGAAATTCTCACAAGACGATGCACTCCGGACTCTGCCTTTAAATAACCGTAGGCAAAGGGTCCTGTAATTAAAAG
>DAIRER010000302.1:0-3362 GCA_036795495.1 Pseudobdellovibrionaceae bacterium
GAACTTTATTGAGTAATTTTTCTTTTTCGAATTCGATATATTATGTTACGAATATGACACGATCATTTAAATCGACTTTAAAACTATCAAAAATATCAGCTAACCTATTGAATATTCAGGATTATTTGATGTCTAATTTTTAAACACAGTTTTGCCGTAAACTGGCCAGAATATATTGACGAATTTAGTTATCAGTTGCTTTCCATTGAGGCTTCTATATCATGACGTCTCTTTTATAAGTATAAAATGGCCCTGTGGTGGAATTGGTAGACGCGCTGGACTCAAAATCCAGTGCCCGCAAGGGCGTGGGAGTTCGATTCTCCCCGGGGCCACCAATCTGAGATCTTTTGTATTTCCAATTTAAACTGACAAAAATAAGGAACCTAAATAAAAACCAAGGTTAAATGTAAAGTGAGTCAAGATAGCGCCCAAAAGGGATTTGTATCTAAATACAAAATAACCACAGAATGCACCCAGAAATAAAGTATAAATTGTCTGATATATAATAAAATTATGGAACTCCGCTGGAACAAACCAAATGGCATGCAAGTGAGAATAGGAAAAAAGCAAAGTAGTTAAAATCCAAGGTATCACTGACGACGTAAATAGTTTTTCAAAGGGATACCAAAGAAAAAAACGAAAGATAAATTCCTCTAAGAGGGGGGCTACAACAAGAAGAAATAAAATCATTTCAAATTGTGTAAAATCAAATGGAAATTGGATTTTAAAAAAGCTTGCCGATTGAAAAATTAAAAACCCAAAAAACAAACTGCCCAAGGAGAATTGAACTGATCTTTTATTTAACTTAAAGAAATGAGTGAAATATTTTTCAGCAAGAAGAACAGCCACAAGAACATTGAAAACCTCGAATATATATGAAGAATAGGCCCCCATTGAGTCTAATTCTTTTGTAAATATAAAACGAACCGCAAGGTAAAAAAAGACTAAACCTAAAAGTAAATAAATTCGAATATTCAACTTTAAACTGATATTAGACATACTTAATACCCTTCATTTTATGATTTTAATCCTCATCGTATTCGATAAAGTTCGTAATGATCTATATACAGAGTGTTGAAATTGGCGTACTTGTTTGACATACCGATCAGGTGTTAGTAATAGATACAAAAAAGTGAAAGACGATACTAAATCCTTGGAGCGTAAACATGAACAAAATACCCTGGTCCGTGGGCATAAATTATAAAATTCAAGAAATTCAAGGCGAAGAGTCTATTGTTCAGCGACTTTATGAGTTGGGTTTTATAAAGGGACGCCTTTTTGAAATTTTACACAAAACTCCTTTTAATGGACCCTTTGTTGTTGAAATTCAAGGAACAACTGTTGCCTTAAGAAAAGAGGAAATTCAATGCATTCAAACCTTGTAAAAAATGACACCGTATTGCTCGTAGGTGCTCCTAATTCTGGTAAAACAACACTTTTTAACTCCATTACGGGCTCTCATTTTAAAACGACCAATTATCCTGGAGCCACAGTGGAGTATTCTGAGGGATCTCCCAAAAAGGAATTTCATCAAAGATTTTCTATCATCGATTCGCCTGGAATCTATTCGCTGTCCCCTAAAACTGAGGATGAAGTTGTAACCTACAATCTACTTTTTTTAGAAACACAAACCAACAAGCCAATCACCATTGTCGTCGTTGTTGATGCCACTCATTTTTCGCGCCAAGCCCTAATAGCTCAACAACTTAAAGAATCCGGGTTTAATGTTATTATTGCTCTAACGATGGCCGATATTTTAAAAGAATCTTCAATTCAATTAAATCTTCCCTATCTTGAAAAGACTTTAGGTCTTTCTATTCTTGCATTAGACTCAAGAAACCAAGAAGACATAAAAAAACTTTTGAATCTGATTCAGCAAACTATCGAAAATCCATCTCATAAAAAACAAACCCTCTTAAATCCAACTAAAAAAAATTGGACCCATGAAGAAATGCAACATCAATTTAAATTTTTTGAGGATTTAGAAAAGCAAAGCTTTATTTCTCAAAACACAGAAAAATCCCTATCTCAAATATTTGGGGAAACTGCAAAAAAAATTGATCAATGGCTACTTCATCCTTTTTGGGGATTATTTTTCTTTATCACCATAATGACACTTTTATTTGCCTCAGTTTTTTGGTTTGCCGCTCCCTTTATGGACTTTATAGATTCTGGATTTTCAAATAGCATAGAGTTTCTTCAATCCCGCTTTGAAGAGTCCCTTGGACTTAACTTTGTCCTTAATGGACTTGTCGCAGGTATTGGAGCCTTTATTGTCTTTGTCCCCCAAATTGCAATTTTATTTTTTGGATTAGGATTACTTGAAGACAGCGGGTATCTTGCCCGTGCCGCAACCCTAATTGACAAGCCTCTTTCTAAAATAGGTTTAAATGGCCGTTCTTTTGTTCCGATTTTATCCTCCTTCGCCTGTGCTGTACCAGGAATGATGGCAGCAAGAACAATACCTAATAAAAAAGAAAAATTTCTAACTCTTTTTATTCTCCCCCTGATGACCTGTAGTGCAAGACTCCCGGTCTATGCGCTGATGATTTCTTTTTTACTTACTAAAGACTCTTTTTGGGGAGCCGGGCTTTTGATGGCGTTTTTATATTTTTCTAGCCTTTTATTGGGTGGAATTGTTGCCAGCGTGGTCAATCGATTTTTACCCAAAACTTCAAATTCGTTTTTTCTTTTAGAACTCCCCTCTTACCGAAAACCTTTGCTAAAAAAAGTTTTTAAGAATGCCTATGACCGCACCAGTTCTTTTATTTTTCGAGCCGGACCAATTATTCTTGGATTATCCTTAGTTATTTGGTTTTCATCAAATTTTCCAAACTACAAAATCAAAGACGCAACAGCCCGCTTTGAAACCAGTTATGCAGCCCAGTTGGGCCAATACATTGAACCCCTCTTTAAACCCATGGGCGCCGATTGGCGTGTCGGACTTGGGATCATTTCATCCTTTGCGGCCAGAGAAGTTTTTGTTTCGACCCTTGCTACATTATTTAATGTGACTGAAACAGAAGATGAAACCAATGCCTCTTTATTAGAAAAAATGAGAAACTCTCGATTTCAAAATGCGGATGGCTCCACAGGTGAACTTATATTTACTTTGCCATCGGTTGTAGCCCTTTTGGTATTTTTTATGATAGCACTTCAATGTATGGCCACGGTTGGCATTGCAAAAAGTGAATTTGGAGGTTGGAAGATGGCCCTCATTCAATTAGCTTCTTACAATGTTCTAGCTTATGTGTTGTCAGTAATAACCTATCAAACCTTAAAGATTTTTCTATGATCAGCCACTCTACTACCCATTACCTATTAGCCATACATAAATTAAAAGAAGAGTCCGGTTATGCTCG
>DAIRER010000303.1:0-3354 GCA_036795495.1 Pseudobdellovibrionaceae bacterium
CTCAAAAACTGAAAATCATTGCTTTAACTCCGACGATGTCTCAGAATTTTTCAAGTAGACTAAAAACTGTGAAAACTTATACTTTATTGCTTTTGACTGCCATTTCTTCGATAAGCCTTGGGCGGTGCCTTGACTATCAAGACTGCAATTTTAATTTTTTAAAATCACTTGAAGCTCTACACAAACCAAGTATGAGCAGCAGAATGAGTCCCCAAGTTAAATTAGACGAATATCCCATTGAAGGAACACAAGATTCTATCCTTACCGCTCTAGTTTCTAAAACAAATCTGGCTGGAAAAATTTCCTCAAAATCCAATCGACTTTTTATTTTTTCCAGTGGATTACATGGAATCGAAGGCCTTGTCGGGAGCAGCGTACAGACGGAGATTCTAAAAAATTATGATTTACTTTTTTCAGATAAAGACATTGATCTTTTAATGATTCATATTATTAATCCCTCTGGGCTAAAAAACTTCCGCAGAGTGAATGAAAACAATGTCGACTTAAATCGAAATTTTCCTCTCTCAAAAGAACTCTACAATGAACACGAAAACAATCTCTACAAAACTGAAAATAAAGACTATGAGCGGATCACTGCATTTTTAAACCCAAACACTCGTGCTGAAACTGGTTTTTGGAATTCAACCCTCTTTTTACTTCAGTCACTAAAGCTTATCGTCAGTCATGGCATCGAACCCCTGCGGCGTGGGATTTTAAAAGGGCAATATCAAAACAACAAAGGGATTTATTTTGGGGGTGCTCAACCAGAGCCACAGGTTCAAGCGATGGATCAAATTTTAAAAGATGTATACAAAAAATATACCGATATTTTATTTATTGATTTGCACACGGGTTACGGCGCCCGAGGACAACTCCATCTTTTTCCGAGCACAACGGATTCTCAAAAACGAATAGACCTTACAAATCTATTTAAAGGATACCCCATTGATTTTGGAGACCATAAAAACTTTTACCAGGTCACTGGCAGTATGACCGATTGGGTTGAAAGTCATACTCCAAAAAATGTGAACTTAAAAACTATGGCTTTTGAGTATGGAACTATGGACAGTCAAACAACGATGGGATCGATTCAATCGCTCTACTCTGTAATTTTAGAAAACCAAGCCCATTTTTATGGTGCAAAATCTGAAAAAGACACTCTTGAAATTCAACAACGCAATTTAAATCTCTATGCACCCAAGGATCCCCTATGGGAAAAGTCCATTTACGAACAAACTTTAAAGGTTTTACAACTTTTACTTTCAAACAAATGATAACGGGCCAGCTGTGTTCGATGACACTACTCTGTTTTTAGATTTTTTATAGCTACCAAAAACATTTCCTGACTCCAGCTCTCCAGCTCGACAGGATCTTTAATAAAGTAGGCTACATCCATTGCTGCTTTTTTGAAATCGATGGTTTTAATTCTAGCTTCCAACGTTTGAAGTAAGTCATCCTTAGTCATTTTTCTTGTTTTTTGCCAAGCTTTTCCGTCACGCATTTTGCTTTCTAGATAACCTAAATTCATTGGAATATTTTGTCCCAAATACCAAAGTAGATCGTAAAAATCTCGTCCCTTCACTCTACTTTTCCATTTACGAAACAAAATAGCATGCATTTTGCCACTAAAAAGATAGGATGGTTTTAGCACCTTCACTGAAGCCGTAATCGGTGGAGTCAAAACTTTAACTTCTGTTTCAAAACCAAGTGGTGGCGAAATATCCACCTCAAATTTTACATTCATTTTTTTATTATCTTGAATTTTATTTCCAAAGGGCTTACCCACCTCTATTTTCATTATATGAACTCTCGTATTGGCTTTTAAGAAGGCTGATTCGACACCTGTAGATTTTTTTTTATCTAATTCTTCGATTTCTACATCAAAACCAAAGGACTTTAAAGTTTCACTGACAGAATTGAAATAAGTTTTTAATGAAAATTCAGGTTGATCTGACAGTAAAGTAAAGTCTAAGTCTTCTGAAAATCTAGGCAGTCCGTAAAAAATCCTTAAAGCTGTTCCACCATAAAAGGCAGCCTTATCAAAAAAATTTGCGCGTGCAAGACCAGCTAATGTAATTTCCTGTATAATTTCTTTTAAGGCATTTTCAAAGTCATTCACAGTTTTTGGATTGTATTTTGCTATCAGTGTATCAATTGGGCTACTCAAGATGAGCTCTCCTTTTGTTTTATGAGCCACTTTAAAATTCGATATTCTTTTGAGTTGCGATGATAAAAAGGTAGCAGCTCTTTCATATCCTCAATTTTTGTGGCTTTAAAAAATTCAGATAAATCTAAACGCAGGTCTTTTTCTAAAAATTCTTGAATATCAGCTTCTGTATTGATGACCAATTCTTTTGCTCTTAGATTTACATAATCAAGTAGTGCTTTTTCAGGCCTTGCAATAAAAAAACTATCATTAGCATTGTTTGTCTTGGTAACGTAACCAACGGGATATCGTTTTTTAGTGATATGTTTGTAAGAATATGGAGAATGGGGAGTTTTAAAATTTTTTGAGCGCATGAGCGTGACCGATGTTACCGTGGTCACTCGATCCATAATGAGTCCATAATACTGTAGTGCCCACTCCAAAGACACGTAAGAGGGGAAATAAAGTGAATTCGCGATGATTTCATAAGGTGTATTTTCAAGAAATTTTGATTTTAAATTGAAGTACTGGCCACGCTTGATTTGTCGTAAATATCCTTTTTTCTTAAGATCAAAAATCTTCTTTTTGGGGCTTTTAAAATTTGAAAAGCAGTCTTTTAAAAGCAAGTAATCTACCCTTACGGGCAAACTTGATAACCTCTCAATATCTGATAAAATGCTCTTTTTTTGCATAAATAGTTACCAATATAGTAACCTATGATGCAAAATAAGTGCAACATTTATTTAACTAAGAATTTAGCTGGTAATAAGGGGGAAACTTCTACGAAAAGACTATCCTAAACTATTAGTATGGAATAATTCTTCAATTCGATCTCCCTTAAGGTTCTAATGATTCTTTTAAGTCGCCATCAACATGGCTTCGCCCTTGACCAGTACCGTTCCAGCATCATCGGTTACAATGGTTTCGACAGAAGCAAAACCCTTTTCTTCACGAAAAGCGGTAATTCTTAAATTTACATGGATGGTTTCGCCAATAAAAATGGGATTCGTAAATTTTAGAGTTTGTGAAAGATACACGCCCCCTTTTCCTATGGCTTCATTTAAAGCCCGAGAAATAAAAGAACCCGCCAACATGCCATGGGCAATCCGTTTTTTAAAACGAGTTGTTTTTGCAAACTCTTCATCCATATGAATGGGGTTACGATCTCCTGAAATTCGAGCAAAATCTTCGACCATTTCTTCTGTAAT
>DAIRER010000304.1:0-3334 GCA_036795495.1 Pseudobdellovibrionaceae bacterium
GTTCTTCCCAAGTCTCAAGTTGATAAATGGATAAAAACTCTGGGTTCGACCATGCTTTTTTATACTCCCGAGCGGAATCAGGATTTTTAAAAAAAACTTCAATTCCATATTTTACACTTTTAGCCATATTTTGCGAATGATCAAGACTGCCTCTTTTGTAGTAAATAACCTTTGAATCAATATCCGGTAAATCTGTTGATATCGATCTCAGAACTTTCATCCGCTTAAAGGGGGGAGTTTCTGAAGGGGGTAAAAGTAGGGCTTCAGGGGCAATCAGCATCAAACGATCCTCTTCGTAAACACCCAAAGTTCGAGAAAGATCAATTCCAATAATAATCTCATCATCTTGTGGAAGTTTATAATCTTGAATATTTTTATAAATAGAATTTTCTGAATGAGAGTTCTTGTTTTTTAACTTTTCAATATTATCCAATAAATGTATAAAACTTTTTTCATCAATACCCTGAGCAATGGCCCCATGAATTTGCCCGTCAGAAGATCTTAAAATTATATCTTGGCTTTCAAAAGGATAGGCTTCGGCGAACTCTATACTTTTTATTTTTTCCCAAATTGAATCCGAATCTAAAATCATTGATCCATCCACTTTACGGATCACAAGGTGGGGTTCAATTGAAACAACTCGAGACTTTGTTTTTTCGTTCATTGCATTCATTATAAATAGAACAAGCAAAAAAGAAGTCAAACTGAGCGCCATCCCAATAACTGTGATTTTTGCAATTCTTCGAATCAGAGCATTGGCTCGGCGAGAAAAAATAAGCTTGAAAAAAAATTCCCAGAATAACATTCCAGCACTTTATCTGTTCCTTCTGTTTGTCGCAAGCTATTTAAGACCTTTCGAATTGAATCCCGGCCGTACTTTTATAGCGCAAAAGACCCATTCGAAAAACACCATAGGAAATCAGAACGAGTAAAATAGATCCCACCACTTCAATCAAAAATACCTCAACGCTCGGTTGCTGCAAATAAGTCGATGGAATCGCTCCTATCAATAATAATGGAATAAGAAATGTTGTCCAGCGCAGGCTTAAAACAGAACCATCAATAACGGGATAGGTGTTAAATGCTAAAAACATATTTACCAACATCGAATAGGCCGTTTCCGTGCGACGAAACCAAAAAGCAAGTGAGCCGATTAAAACATAGATGGCAAAGAGAGCTACAAAAGAACTGATTGTCATAATGAGGGCTCCTATAAAAAACATCCAGCCCAATTGATAGGCAAACACAGCAAGACCAACTCCTCCCAAAATAACATCTCCCCAGGCGGGTAAATAGGATTGAGTCAGTGCCATACTGAGCAAGGGAGATCGTGGATGCGTCAGTGAAATATCTAAAAAGCCCTTGTGAATTTGCTGATCCAGATTTGTAATCCCTCCAAAAAACACATGAAGCACTCCCCAGGAAAACATCAAAACAAAATTCATAATAAAAAAATTATTTCTTTCTTGAAGAAATTGCTCTTTACCCGCAAACAACATAGCCCAAACACCCACAAGAATCATAAAATTATTTACGAGCATCCCCAATACGCCCGACCAAAAATTAAACTGGCTTGACCATTGAGTTCGTAAATGAGCTGAAATTGCTAATCGAATGAGTCTCATCTACCCTCCCCAAGCTTGGTAATTTTTTCGTCCGATTTTATAAAAATACATCACCAATAAAAAAAGCACACCGTTAAAACCAACAAACCTGATAATCCAATCTGTATAAGTTAATTGATAAAGCCCCCCTTTGACGACAAAATGGGCGGGCTGAAAAAACAAATCAGAGCCTGGCATTTTTAGAAAATAACTGCGCCAGGGTTCTCCATAATCACTGAGTGGACCAAAGACCCCACCCAAAGCTAAAAATAACTTTCCAAAGGGAAGAATAAAATAATCACTCATCGGAAACGTCAGCCGCAGTGTTGAGAATAAAGCGGACATCAAGGCTTGCGGGACAGAAAGTAATAATAAAATTAAAAATAAACGCAATATGAAATAAATAAAATCAGGTGGAAATGAATCAAATATATAAGAAAAGCCAATCAGTGAGATTGTAAATAGCCCTCTTTTAGCAAAACTCGTTCCCAGATTCATACTCAACTCTCGACCCAACCACGAACGCGGACGAGCCAAAAAAAGAGCAAAATCCTCGGCACTTGAAGTGATTTGTTTTCCACTCAAAAAACTCATAAACAACAATTCAGTAATACCAATATAAAGCACCACCTCAGAATAACTAAATAGACTTCCGGCGGAGTTAAAGCGTTGCCAAATATAGGATAAGAGCCAGATAAAAAAACCATAGAGGATATACACAAGAAAAGTGGAACTTAAATCACTGAATTGCTCTTTTGCCCTAAAAAATCCAACTCGAAAATAATACTTAATATCCCAGGCCATTACCGACCCTCACTCGCAAATTTTTTTTGAATCACTTCTTCTAAGGTGACTCCTGAAATTTGAATATCGACTAAATGATCCCCGTAACTCTCTGATAAAAACTGCATCACTTGAGAGAGTCGAATTTCATCTAAGGAAAACTCGAAATCTCTTTCTAATGGTGAGTGAGAGGAAATTTCATTAATTCCCGAAAATTTCGGATGTTGACTGTTAAAGCCATCCGATAAACGAAGCTTCACGCGACGCAGATTTACCAGATCGCCTTTAAGGTTAACCAGAGGGCCATCATAGGCCTTTTCTCCTTTATTGATCAGAATTGCTCTTTCACACAGAGCCTCTACATCTGTTAAATCATGACTTGTTAACAACATCGTTGTTTTTTCGACATTTTGCCATTCTTTCAGATTTTTACGAAGGCTGTACTTTGCCAAAACATCTAAACCAATCGTGGGCTCATCCAATAAAATCACCTGAGGCTTATGGACAAGACTGGCCACAATTTCACACCGCATCCGTTGCCCCAAAGATAACTCACGCACTCGTTTTCCTAAAAGGTCCTGACATTCAAAAACCTCGGCTAAAAAATCAATTCTTTTTTGTTGATTCGGACCTGAAAGAAAATACGTCTCAGCCTGCAATCTCAGACTATCCAATACTGTCATATGAAAATATAGCTGGGACCTGGCTCCAAAAACTAAACCCAGTTTTAAATTGGCCTCTTTAGCACCAGAGACATAACCTAAAATCTTACTTTGTCCTTGATCGGGCTGCAGGATTCCACAAAGCATTTTTATCGTTGTACTCTTCCCAGCCCCATTGGGGCCCAAAAAAGCCACAGACTCACCCGGGCGAATGGAAAGATTTAAAGAATGTACCGCGGGATGGGATTGTTTCTCAAAAGTTTTGCCAAGACCTATTGCTTCTAT
>DAIRER010000305.1:0-3331 GCA_036795495.1 Pseudobdellovibrionaceae bacterium
CAAATGACCACAGCGATGGTTACGAAACTCAGTCAGAGAGTGAAATTGAGGCACTAGAAGCCCTTGGGATCCAAGTTTTCTTGTGCATCGGCAATCATCATCGTAAATTGGCTATCATCGATAGGAAAGTGCTTTGGGAAGGTAGTTTAAATATACTGTCACAGACTAGAAGTAGGGAAATTATGCGCCGCCTGGATGGCGGCGGCTTCGCCGAGGATATGTTTAACTTTTTGAATTTTGGGAGATACATATAAAATGCTATACTTCGACCATATGACGCAAAACTCAGGTTATCAAATTAGCGAACAGGACATCGAGACAACGATTCGATTCCTAAAAACTCAAAACTTGCCCTGCACAAGAGAAGATGCAATTAAGCATCTAGAGGAGAAAACTGCCTTGGCTCACATGGCCGCTCATAAAATTGTAGAAGATGAACAATCCGGAAAAATTGATCCAATCAAGCTTAAGAAGGATTAAAACGAGAGTACGTCTGAAGATTTAAGTTTCAAAGCTTTCAATACACGCTCCAAAGTTTCTAAAGTAGGATTTTCTTCATTACGCTCTATACGAGCATAGTAATTGACACTGATATCTGCCTTTTCAGCCACATCAGACTGCTTGAGTCCAAGCCTCTTTCGTGCGTCTTTTAGTTTTTTGCCAATTTTATTAGGAGCCATAATATTATTATAGTTTCTTTATCCAAAACTTACATCTCACTCTCACTCTTCTTTATATATTTCAACTCTCGTTTTTCAAAGGCAGGCATTGTTCCTTCCAGAATTTCAACGATTCTATTATTGATAATTGGATTCTCTATCGCCCCTGATTCATAGGTAAACTTGCATTTATTATTCTTTTCTATCTCAACGTAAATAATTTGTTCAGCGTCGGCTCCTACAGCTAAATTCGGATTATGAGTAACAATAATGATTTGTCTTCTGGATTTAGCAAGTTTAATGAAATGGGTTAATATTTCAAACACACTTTTATTATCAAGATTGTCTTCTGGCTGATCAATAATCAACGGAACGTCGCCTTTATCAATTATCAAATAAAATACCAGCAGCAAGGCGCCACGCTCGCCGGGAGATAATTCTGGAAGTTTCTTACTATCAAGTTTTAGATCATAGACTGGCAACAAATAGTTTAATGAAAAAATATATTCGTAAAACCCTTGTACATCTGCTATTTGATCTGAAACATATCTCTTGTTTTTATCCTTATCGATATGCTCACTGTGATCTTCATTGAGCAAAAGAATAATGTTATCCAATATTATTTGCAAATCTTCGACAGAAGTTAAACTTTTATCTTTAAAAAGCTCAAGGACTTTAGGTTCACTGGCCGCCCTAAATGTTCCACTTCGTGATTTATTTATATAACCCAAAAAAGTTGTTGAAAATTCTTTCTCCAAATCAAAACCAGAACTTATTTCAATCTTAAACTTCTCTGCTAAATCAGACCGGTCAGAAAGTTGAGTGTCGATCGATTTTTTAAGATTGTCATAAAGTATTAGTATTTCTTTTTTCTTACTAAATATCTCTTTTGTCTTACCAATTCGCTCCTCCAATAGGACTTTATGATCAGCTTCAAGTTGAGTCGAAATATAGGATTCAATAATTTTGAGAGCCTTAAGCGTTCCAGTTTCAGGATTCTCCTCACTGCCTTCAATCGTTTTCTTTTTTGCCTCCCACTTTCTAAGATTCTCTTTATATTCTTGAAAATCTTTTTCTGGTTTAGATAAGACTATTTTGATAGTGTCAATTTTCTTTTTTATCTCGTCTTTTTGAATGGCAAGACTAGATTTTTTATATAGCTCCTTCTCTTGAGTCGTTATTGAGGTGTCTGCATCGATTTTAGAAGCGGAACTCAAAGCTAGCTCCGCATTTTTTATTTCCGATACTATAGATGATACTTTTTCTTTTAATGGTTCGAGTTTAACTGTTAATTTAAATAACTTTTCAACATCAATGCCAGATTCTAATAAAATGGTTTTATATTCGTCTTTTAAGGACTCATACTGCGCCTGAAATCTTAAAAAAGCTCCTTTAGCCGTTGTAAGTTGTTCTTCTTTTTGTTTGAGCTTTGTTAATATTTGAGTTTTTTCAGCTATATCACTGATTATTTTTGCATACTGTTGGTTAAGAGAAGAAAGCTCACTAGTTTGTTTTTCCTTAATAGGGTCAATGTTTTTAGTGTTTTTGTTTGGGTCGGCAGCTTCAGTTGGTTTTATTTTTTCGTGTTCAGCTAATTCTTTTTCCTTCTCAGCTATTGCATTCTTAAGTTTGCTAGTGAAGTCTGGATGTTGCTTTTTTTCCAATTCAACTATTTTTCCTATAATCTCACTGAGTTCTGATTGTAGTATGTCGAGTTCGTGTTCGATATTTATCTTTTTAGTTTTTTCCAAGTCTTCAAAAGAGGTGAGGCCAAGCTTGTCTGGCTCAGGAATGTTTTGGAAAATAACCGCCCTTAGTGACTTTTCGAAATTTTCACTATTGAGACTATTGGTAATAGTTTCGAAGTAGTTTTGGGGTAAGTATCTAACCCTTTCGACTTTAGTTAGGTCAATTTCACTATTTAGAGGAATACTTTCAACCGGCAATTCATCTTCCCAATGCAACTGTGCAGTAAAGTTTTGTGCATAACCTCTTCGTAAAAATTTATCTCTGTGCAAAAAAGAAAAATGCTCACTTTGTTTTGTGTCACCAAGTAGACCAATAATGTCTGCTATTGCGCTTTTACCACTACCCTTATTGCCAATAATAGCCACAAGTTCGTTATTAAGTGGAATTTTACTCTTTTTAAACCAAGTGCCCTGACCTTCGTCATACCCATCCACCTGGTCAACACTTAATGACTGTATATACTTAGTTTTTGCGCTTGAAACCCTTTCCAATACGCTAGGTTTTTCACCGACAAAAACACGATCTTTTTCAAAAGTAATTTGCTTTAAACCCAAAAAAGTCGTGTCTGCTTTGACCCAACAATAATTTCCTTCAGGATCAGGTTGAAGAATATCTCTTAAACATCGTGAGTCAGAGCCTAGTGTAAATACATATTCCGACTTGAAATCACTTTTACTCTTTATGTATTGCTCAGTTTGATTGTTTGAAGAGGAGGTTTTAGATTGTAAGACATTCACTTTCTGATAGTTAAAATAATCATGAAGGTGTGTTCTATCTGTTTTGCCTCGTTCCTGAAATAATCCGTTGGTAGAATTACAGTGAGGATAAATAATAACTCCATCTATCTTTATTACCTCATCAATCACATTGACCGGTACCCCTTAAACTAGACCAGTTAGCGAAAATGGTTTAATAGTTTTAGG
>DAIRER010000306.1:0-3330 GCA_036795495.1 Pseudobdellovibrionaceae bacterium
GTCTGGCTAAAGCAAAAATAGCAAACGCCAAAGACAAAGCCATCAAAAACAAGGGCAAATGCCGAAGAGAGGACCTCCATGTTTTAGGGGACTTCTTAAAAGCTTCGACGGTACTGACTTGCAATGTCGCATGAAACTTTTTTTGATTTAAAAAATAATAACTAATAATCCCGACTAAGGGAATAAATAAACTCAAATACAAAGGCGAGTGCCATTCCATCAGCGCCCTCCCTCTTTGTTGACTTTATTTTTATGAATTAAATCTACAAGGTGACGAGAGTGATCCATAAGCAAAATTAAATCTCTTTTTGATGTTTTATCGAGATCTTTAAGGGCTTTTTCAAATTCGTGAAAAATTTTTATCAATTCATCCTGAGATTGTTTAAAAACCAGTGGATCTTTTTTCTTAACATATTTTAAAATTTCTTTTACATTCCAGTCAAAAGCTGGAATTTTGTATTTTCTTAAAATAAATAATCGCCAATAGGTGTTTAAATCTTTGAGCTGCTCTTGAATCTTTCCACTACTTGATCTTTGAATTTTTCTTAAATTTTGATAAAATTGATTTTCGGGTGTTTGTGCTGAATCATGTTCTTTAAGTTTTTCTAAAATTCTTTTCCAATGAAGGGTTTTCCAAATTTTGAACAAGAAAATAAAAAGAACCAAACCAATAATTGAGAAAACCAAATAGAGAAAGAGAAAAGGGACTTCAACTTGAAATAATCCCATAGGACCATATGGCTCTTGGGGCGGTGGCTGAATTTCATTCATTACAGATTGTACATTCATATCCAAAGGGCCTATTGAAAAAGAATGGATTCCATCGGTGAGAATCACCTGTGGAATCTGATGCTGACCCACAACATAGGAGGTAAATTCAAGTTGAACTTCCGAGGACGAGGACGATGGCGCTGCCGAATCGCTCCCCATAGAATTGTGTGGATTTATTTTAAGGATCTGTAAATTGTATTTTTCTTCGGGTGTACTTTGAACATGTGCTTTTTCAAAATTAAATTCTTTTGGTATATCACCCTGGCATTTTAAGTTTTGTATTTCACCGACGGTGATTGTTTTTTTTTGTGTTGTCGTTTCACATTTTAAATTAAATACTTCCATGATGCTTTATCCTCGCCCCGCAGAACGACGGCGCATAAATTGAATCAAGGCATCCGCAAAGTTTTCATCCGAGCGAACTGAAACCTGATCCACCTGCGCTCTTTTCAACATCTCATTGCGACGTTGAACACTTTGTTTTCGAAATTGAACATGCCAATCTTTAAAATCTTTTGAGCTCGTATCTAAAGTTAATATTTCTCCGGTCTCTGCATCTTGAAGATCAATAATTCCCAAAGAAACAGGAGAAGATTCAAAAGCATCCTCTACAACGCAAGCCACAACATCATGACGGCGACTGAGCTGTCGTAATTGCTGTTCATAATTTTCGTCCTGAAAATCACTCATCACAAAAACTGTCGATCGTTTTTTTTGAGCTCCCAATAAAAAATCAAACGCTTGAGCCAGATTCGTTTTATGACTTTTTGGTCTATGATAATACAAATCTCTTAAAATTCTAAGAACCTGACCTCGTCCCTTTTTGGGAGGAACATAATGCTCTATTTGATCAGTAAACAAAACCAAACCCACACGATCATTATTTTTAACAGCACTAAAAGCCAATAAAGCTGCAAGATGTGCAAGGACCTCGCCCTTAAAATACTTTCCTGATCCAAAATCCGTAGAGCCACTGATATCCACCAAAAGAATTAATACGAGCTCTCTTTCTTCTTCGAATTGTTTAATAAAAACCTTGTCGGTTTTTGCCATGAGTGACCAAGAAATATTACGGACATCATCTCCGGGTACGTACTCTCTAAAATCAGAAAAGGTCATGCCTTGACCCTTAAAGGCCGTATGATACTCGCCCGCCAATTGATTGTTCACCAACTTACGCGTGTTGATCTCAAGGAGTTTAACTTTTTTTAAAACCTCTTTTGGAAGTATCACTATTGCGGAACCTCAATCTCTGTTAAAAGCTCTTTAATCACCTCATCACTTTTTATATTTTCAGCTTCTGCCTCAAAGGAAAGAATCAATCGATGACGAAGCACATGATAAGCAATGGCACGCACGTCTTCACTCATCACATACCCACGCCCCCGCAAAAAGGCGTGAGCTTTGGCCGCGCGAAAAAGCCCGAGAGTGGCCCGCGGAGAGGCGCCCACTTGAACCAGATTCGCCAATCTTGAAAGGCCATATTTTGTAGGCTCTCGGCTGGCCATTACAATCTCTACAATATAATTTTTAACTTTTTGATCCACATAAATTTGATCAGCTCGTTCAGAGGCTCTTAATAAATCCGCTTTTGAAATCACAGATTGAACCTCTGGTTTTTTGTTTTGCCCCATCCGTTGCAAAATTTCTAACTCTTCTGTTTTTTCTGGATACTGCACATTGATTTTAAATAAAAAACGATCCATTTGAGCCTCAGGAAGAGGGTATGTTCCCTCTTGTTCTAAAGGATTTTGAGTCGCTAAAACTAAAAAAGGAGTTTGCAGAGGATAAGATGTCTCTCCAATTGTGACCTGCTTCTCTGCCATAGCTTCTAAAAGAGCCGATTGAACCTTTGCAGGAGCTCGGTTGATTTCATCCGCTAATACAATATTTGTAAAAATGGGTCCCTGCCGAGGAGTAAAATCACCGGTCTTTGGATTGTAAATCATAGTACCAATAAGATCCGTAGGCAAAAGATCTGGAGTAAATTGTATGCGTCGAAAATCTAAGGAAATGGTTTTTGACACTGTAGAAATAGTTAAGGTTTTTGCTAAGCCCGGAACACCTTCCAATAAAATATGACCTCCGGTCAAAAGACCCATGATGATCCCTTCGACCATTTCTTTTTGACCAACAATGACTTTGTTAGCTTCTTCTGTCATTTTTCCAATAAATTGACTCTCTTGTTGAACGGCCGCATTTAAAGCCATAACATCCAATGGATTCACTCTTTGCCTCCTCATTTGATATGAATAGATCTATTTCACTCTGTTGTTTTAAAGAGGGCAAGCGGTGTTTTTTCTGCCATGCTCCTAGAGTAAAATAACTCGACCTTCGCTCAAAATGAATGGAGAATGCTCTGATGAATTTTAAACGTACAAAAATTTGGATACTGGCCTTGGGTTTTAGTTTTTTTCTTATGACCTTGGGATTTCTTTGGGGCGATCGTTTGGGCCTTGTTGTTATGTTTCTTATTTCATTAGGACTGAATGCTGTACTTTTTTACTGGGGAGATCAAAAAGTCCTATCAAAACTTGAG
This sequence comes from Pseudobdellovibrionaceae bacterium, assembly GCA_036795495.1. GTDB lineage: Bacteria > Bdellovibrionota > Bdellovibrionia > Bdellovibrionales > Bdellovibrionaceae > DAIRER01. The sequence goes on from DAIRER010000306.1 coordinate 3,311, forward strand.
GCCCGTCCACTGATGGGTCA
>DAIRER010000307.1:0-3329 GCA_036795495.1 Pseudobdellovibrionaceae bacterium
AAAATTGGGTTACTCGTACAATGCAGTTTATAGATGGGAAGCAAATATTAAACCTATCTCATGGAACGAGTTGATCGATCTTGTAGCTTTAAAAAGAAAAATTGATTCTAAAAAATTTGCAGATGAATTTACTGGAAATATTCGTAATTTTAGAGATATTTGTAATTTTCTAATTCGAGAAAATGAAGAGCAACAAATAGAATCTCTTTTGCAATTGCGCCATTTTGATCGACGGACCCTCAAGCGTTGGTTGGCGGGGACGATGTCACCTCCTGCTGAGTTTGTTTTTGAACTTTTCGAAACTCACTCGAAAGAATCATTTACTGATTTTCTGAATTGTCTTTTTGATATTCATGAGATTGATCCAACTTATGAAAACTTTTCGCTAACGGAAAAGGCTAGACCATTTTTTGGGGAAAATGTTCTGGCTGCTATCATCTCAGAGGGACTTCATGTTAAGGAAATCCAAGAAAAAGGTGTCACAATCAAATCTATTGCTGACTATTTTAATTTACCAGAGCTTAGTATTCAAAAAGAAGTAGAGCGCATGTTAAGTTTAGGATGGCTTGTTGAAACCCAGGGGCGACTGAGTGTTAACTACGATAAGCCTATTAATTTATTTCCACAGGCTGAACAAGGGTATCGCCTGGGGCAGTTTATTGCTCGTTTAGCTGAACAAAGCATTGGTCGTAGAATCGGCCAGAAGCCAGAGGATAAAAAAATTGATTCTACGGATTATTTATCCTTTTGGATTGCCTCCCTTTCGTCTTTAGCCGCAAAAAAAGTTCACGATTTAGCGGGGGAGTACAATAAAAAACTCTTGGATGTCCTTAAAGAAGATTTAAATCAAAATAAAGACGTCTTAAAGGTGATTTTTTTTCAAACTTTTGATGTAGATCATCGAACAGAACTTTCAAAATTCATCTGATGCCATTTCCATGATTTTCAGTGGGTATGGATTGTAAAGGGCGTAGGTCGTGAATTTTAGAAAGATCATAAAGAGCCATAAAAAGTCGTTCGAGTCCCAGGGCTATTCCCCCGCTTGGAGGAAGGCCATAACGAAGGTGATTAAAAAAAGCTTCGTCCAGCTCTATGGGAACTTTTTGATTCAGGGTTTTCTTTTTTAAATCTTCTTGGCTTCGTCGCAGTTGCTCTTCGGGGTCATTTAACTCATGAAAGGCATTGGCAAGTTCAAGACCTTTCCAATAAACCTCAAATCGATCTGCCCATCCTTCTGAGGTAAGGCGAGCCAATGCGGATTGAAAAGGGGGGTATTGAGAAACAAAAACAACTTTATTTTTATCAAGCTGAGGTTCAATTAGCGATACAAATAATAGAAAGAATAAATCATCGATTGTATATCTTTGATTATTTGAAGAAATAAGATTGTGTTTTAAACAAAGAGAAAAATATTCTTCATAAGTGGTCTGTGGCGTGAGGTTAAAATCTAAAATTTCTTTAAATAAGTCGGCCATAGTTGTATGAAGAAAGTTAAGTTTCAAATTCAGTTTTAATTCTGAAACAATAAAATTTAAAAGATCCATCACGTCTTTTTTTATGCTTTCAAGATTGTTAAATCCGCGATACCACTCCAACATAAAAAACTCATTGAGATGATGTTCTGAATTTTCGTCATTTCGATAGCAGTGAGCCATTTCAAAAATATTTAAAAATCCTAAGGATAGATATTTTTTCAAAAAAATTTCAGGACTTGTTCGCAAATATAAATTTTTTTGTTTCTTTCCTTGAATCCATTCGGTTTTGAAAACCTCCAAGGAAGGTTCTGTTCCCGGGCAAGTCACCAAGGAGGGGGTATATATTTCTAAAAAGTTTTGTGATTCAAAAAAAGTACGGATTAAATTTAAGTATTTTGACCAATTTTGAAAATGAGTTTTTGTTTGCTCAGGATTATTTATATGAACTAAAGATTTTTTAAGATCTGTTTCAGTGTGAATGTGTGGAGTAAGTAAAGTCCAAACGCCTGAAGGATCTAAGGAAACTTGATCATTCACAATAAAGAGTGATTGGGGTTCAAATGAAATTAAAGAGCCTGTGTTTTTAGAGTAAATCCAGCTCGGAGAGGTGGTATCAATAGTGGTAATAGAAAAATGAGTTTCAAGGGAGATAGAATGAGTTTGAATCTCAATAATCCTCCCAAAGTGGGAAACAGAAGTGGGCATGGAAGGGTAGGGGACCCAGTGTTGTTCCAGAAACTCTTTTCGATTTTGAATCTTCATTATTCTCGCCGTTCTCTCTAAGACCCTTTGTTTTTTAGGTGGGAACGTGTTATCAACGGAAGTGAGTCTTGTAAAGATTTAGTTAGGACCTTTACTTAAGGTTGTTTCAGGGGAAATTATATGGTGGTCTACTCCGTAAGAATAACAGTTCAAAATCAAATTTATGATCAATGGGTCGAGTGGTTAAAGACAGAACATATCAAAGAAGTGCTAGCTTGTGAGGGTTTTGTAAAGGCGGAGTTGCGATTAGGAAAATCCGCCGTGGCCTTGGAAAGCTCAAGCCAAGAGGTTCTTGTGGATTATTACGTTGAATCGGATGATCTATTGAAAAAGTATTTAAAGGAAAAAGCCATGGATCTACGTCAAAAGGGAATGGATCTTTTTCCTGGGCAATACTCGGCGACGCGAGAGGTTTGGCAAAATAATTTAATAATAAGTAATGTACATTAAAAAATACTAACACGAAGGAGATACGATGGAGCAAACAACAAACTCAAAAGCAAAAAATATTCTTATGGGCCTATCTAGTGAAAAAAGGGTGAAAAAGCTTTTAAATCAATTTCAACACATAACAAATGAAATTAAGAAAAAAAACACAGAGATTACAGCTAAAATTGACAAAAATACGCAAGACCGCGTGGCGCGAGCCATGGAGACCTACCATGGGGCAGTAAAAAACTTTCAGCACCTCGAAGCTAAAATCGAAAGTGAAATTGAAAAGACTCTTGAAAAAGTAAAAGACTCTACTCATGAGCTTGAAATGAATTTAAAACTTTATAAGGATAAAGCTCTTCAACAAGTTAAAGACTTTCAGGGTCTAAAAAAAGCGAAATCATCACAGAAAAAGACAAAAAAGGCCTCTACTCCTGTTTCTACAACTAAAAAATCCAAAGCAAAGTCAAATCGTTCTCAAAACTCGAGTGTAAAGACTAAAACCAAGACGAAACCCAAAATGATGGTTGCCAAAAAGTCTCGCTCTACGAAAAAGGTTCAGTCCATTTGAGTCTAGGAAGTTTTGAGTCACAAATTGGAAAAACACCCCTTGTTTTGTTGAAAAGTTTATCAGAACAGTGTGGGTGTGAAGTTTGGGCG
>DAIRER010000308.1:0-3322 GCA_036795495.1 Pseudobdellovibrionaceae bacterium
CCAATATATCCCATCCAATTTAAAAGTTTTTCTGGACCCACAACTTTATGCATTAAATTGACTAATATTTGTGTGCGCAATTTGACATCCAATGATTTCCATTTTTTATTTATAATAATGTTATTCGAAGTTCTTAAGCTCTCTATACAAGACAATTTATTTCTCAAATAATATTCTTCACCTGAACAGATATTTGAATTTTCAAATAATTTATAGGGCGATGAAACTATTGATTCAATCCATACAAACACAGACTCTATTGAAGAATAACTAAAAAAACTTAGTCCTACGTTTTGTATACAGTTATAATAATAATCCATAAAAAAGGCACCGGGTTCTTGAGTGGCGGGTGCTAACTTCATAGGATCATTGCCACCATAAATTTTAATATTTTCATCGTTTATAGTAAGACAATTTTCATAAATGCCCGATTTGATTCCAAATATACTGTAGATCTTCATAGTAAAATCTTTTGGAGAGGGATAACGCTCATAGGTTTCCGTAAAACTAGTTTTATATTGATATTTTTTTAACATTTGCGAATTTGGATTTACGATTCTATCCGCAAATGAAAAACAACCTGTAAATATAATCATCAACATAACTGTTAAGGATCTTGAATTCATCATAAACGATTCTCCTTAATTTTTTGAACTTCTTCTGCATTCAATTGATCTTTTTGAAAATTGTTTGGTGCTCCTTGAAGAATCCAATTCTTTATATTTAGAATTTCGTCCTGGGACGGTTGCCAAAAATGACCTGCTGGTGGCATTTCTCTTTGTTTACCATCATTTTTAAGATCTAATTTTTTCCAAACCAAAGAAAGACTATTAAAAATATTTTTATCTAACTGATAAGGAACCTCGCCGGCATGGCACATGTTGCAGTTCTTAAACGTTTGTGGAAATTCATTTACTATTTTTTGATTGGATTGATTTTGTTCAACACTTAAGCCATTTAAAAATTCAGGCCTTAAAAGCAAATACTCAATAAAATCGTTGGTCCTTCGATCCAATTTATTAAATTGATTTTTAATTTCCAATTGAGCATTTTCAGTTGTCGAAACATCATTTCCCCAAAAAATTTTTTGTAAGTATTTAATTTGACAACTTTGATACTTTTGAGTTTCTAAACTTTTTGTGACCAAATCAGAAAAACTATCCACTTCTACATCAATATTTAAGCCGTTCTCATCAACCAAATGCAATTCGCCAGGAAAACCTTCTGTGGATATAGAATTAGACAAACCACGAAAGGCCCAACCAACTGGATCCAGTCGATTGTGGCACTTGGCACAGGCGGGGTTTGAACCATGAATATTTAATGACAGCTTTTGAGCGTTAAGTTTTCCATGTTCTGAAAAATCAGACATTGCTTTTTTCATTTCGTCTTTTCTTTGAATGCTGCGTTCAATAGCAGGAAACATTTCATCACAAAACATTATTCTAAAAAAGGCAGAGGCTCTTTTTCGACCTTGATTGATCCCAGAGTTCCAAAAGCGCTTTAAAAAACGTTCGGTTGAAAAAACACCCGAAATATTTGGATTCGAAGAGAAATCCACATTAAAAACAATTTCATTTTGAAAAGATTTTTCTATTTGATCCTTTGAAATATTGTACAATTGAGATATGTTACCGTAATAAAAGGACTGAAGAGGAAAACTATAGTGTTTTCGATTATAAAGTTCATCCCAAGATAGATTATTTTTAAATATATCACTGATCAAATAATTAATAGAAAAACTTTCTGGCGAATAAATAATGGTATCTGATTTACCATGAACCTCCACTTCTGGTCGAATTCCCAAATGTTCCTGAAAAAGATAGGACATTTTTTCTGAGTATAGAGGTTCTGACATATATTTTTTTATTTTTTCTGCAAAAAATGGCTTCAAGCAAACTACGGAATGACAATTCAATTGTTTTTGGACGGTTTCTAAATCCTTCCAATCCTGCGATGAGGGGGGCACCCCTTGAAGTCTGTGACTGAGTTTATTTAACACCACTTCTGGAATTATTTGATTTTTTACTTTTCCAATGGAATTTTCTAAGAAAATCAATGAAATCAAAATATAAATAAAACTTATTAAATATTTCATTGAAATTGCTCCTCTTTAAAATATTTTTTCATTTTTTTCATTTCTTCAGGGACATAGGAGTAGTTTTTTTCAACTTCTTTCAAAAACGAGTCTATTTGTTCCACTCCTGGGGCTGAGACAATGATTAAATTCTTATTGATTTGATCTAGAATTATTTTCTCTTCTTCAGAAAATGAGGATGATAATTGATTAAACACAGAGGAGAAGTCTACGGTCCATTCTATTTCACAAAATTTATCCCTAGCTACATTTCGATTTTTATATGGCAAAATCCAGGCGGTTCTATACCCAAGAAAAGGAATTTTAAAAATAGTTAAAACGGATTCAAACCCACGAGCTATTTTGACATATTTCTCTGGATTTATATAAAGTTTATTGTCTTTAACTGAGGCCCTAATATTATTTATATTCCCAGAATATCCATTGACGCTGGAAGAGCTTTTGTATTTAAGTTCAGATAATTCTTCATTATTAAACTCAAAATCATTACTCGACATAAGTATTTTCAGGGGATTTTGAGGTATCCAAGTAAAATCATTATTTTCACAACTTATGTAATTATCTTCTGCTACTTGTTTATCCAATTCTTGATTTTCTGTTGATCCAATAGAGCTTAGAATTTTCCCATTCAAAAAACTAATTGCATTACTCCTATCAAAAATCTTTATTCGTTTGGCTTCATTATTACTATATTTATCAAAAATATATTGTCCCTTATTGACAGGATGTGTCTCCCAAATTCCAACCAGTTTTTCTAAATACAATGTCGTATGAAAATAACATTGAATAGATGACGATGGCATGCATGAGTTTGAATTCAATTTGATCGGTGCTTTAAAGTTGATTTTTTGATAAAGATTTATAAGTTGAATTTTATTTCCAGAATCAAATTCAATAAAGTAGTTATCGTCTTTTACTCCAAAGCCACCATAACTTGGTTTTTTTTCTTCCACTTTTGAAGCATTGACAGTTCCTACAGAAGCTTCTTGAGCAAATGAAAGATTTTGAGAAAATACAATAGAATTCAAAGTTATTGATAAGATTGCTAATTTTGTTGAATTTTTAAAAAAAAAATATTTATTTGTTTTCATATCTGAAAGTGAGTACAAGATCCGGGCCAAAAATACAAAAACACAATTTATTCAATATTTACAATCAGATTGATCACTATTAAACAACACCCCTTAGAGTCAAATTCATTGTCTAAGATTTAGTCAGCTGTCA
>DAIRER010000309.1:0-3315 GCA_036795495.1 Pseudobdellovibrionaceae bacterium
TCATCTTCATCTTCGATCAAAGATTCTTCATCGTCAGAATCTTCTGTGTCTTCGAATGAATCATCCATCTGGTCGTCAACACTTTCCCAAGTGCTTTTTTCAGTTCCTGAGCTTTTAGTCTCATCTGAAAAACGTCCTGTTTCTGTTTCATCAAGATCATCTAATGAATCATCAAAATCTTCTGGAAGTTCTTCAGTCAAAAGTGAAGTTAAACTTTTGCTTTTTTCAGCAAGTGAATCCGCTTTTGGTTTTAATGATTTTTTTGGAATATTCGCTGTTACTTTTGGAGACGCTTTTTTGGCTACTGATTTTTTAGCAGTGGCTTTTTTAGGCGCCGCTTTCACTTTAGCTTTTGTTTGTTTTGCAGCAGATTTTTTTACCGTTGCTTTTACTGTCGCTTTTTTAGCTACTGATTTTTTAGCAGTAGCTTTTTTAGGTGCCGCTTTTGCTTTAACTTTTGATTTCTTTGCAGCAGATTTTTTTACTGTTGCTTTTACTGTCGCTTTTTTAGCTACTGATTTTTTAGCAGTAGTTTTTTTCTTTGCTACTGCATTTTTTTTTGTTTTTTTTGCCATAAATTCTCCCCTAATGATTTGTTCCAGAATTAGAGTAGCTATTATTTATGGATCAGGCAATCCCATATTTTATAGATACTTATTTAAAATTTCTGAAACCTCTAAGGGTAATTTAAAGGAAAGAAAGAACCCACTGTTGAATTCATTCTTTCGTGGAACTAATGTAAACCATCCAAGGATTTGAGTCTGTGCTTCATTCTTTAGCGGTAGAGATAGGTATCCAGGAAAAGGATAGTCAAATGGTGTTTCTACAAAAACGCCGACAGCTTCAATAGCTATATAAATATTCATTTTTACGTTCTTTTTTGCAGAAATAGTGAGTCCGAGACTTGCGGGCTCTCCAGATGGCATTTTGGGTAAGGGGTCGCCATTGGGGAGTTTAGTGGCCGTTTCGAGCTGAGTAACGCCACGCAATACGTTTTTAAGAGGGAGCTTTACTACAACAAAGGCGTTGAGATTTGAATCGATTTCCGTAGTCACTTCGCCACCTTTAATTTTAGGTAAGGACAATTGAGTGACATCGATGAAGGGATTAAAGCCCAACGGAATTCTGATGACCAGCATCCAATTGAGTTTATCTATATAAACTTGAGAGTTGTAGGACTGGTCTGAGGACTTCATGCTTTCAATAACGCCCATTTCATCAGGGCTTGGGCTTTTTGCATTACCACCGCCACCTAGTTGGTCTTGCCCTTCTTGATTGGGCGAGCTTGCTATGGGTGGTTGGCTATCAAATCCCTGAGGTGCGCACGCGATCATTGATGTTCCAAGTAATAAAATAATTAATTTATTGATTCCCTTCATGGAGTCTCCTTTTTCTTTGTTAAATTCATAAGACTCTCATCGGCTAAAGTCCTATGGACTTGAGTCGAAAACTCAAAAAAATTCAAAAAAAATTAAATGCGAGGAAACTTTAAAAAAGTGTTTAGGAGTTTTTCAGTTAATAGGAAGTTATTCTCTATTTTTTCTGTAGAGCAAGAGATAGTCGTTTTCTCCGATTTGATTAAATAGTCCCAAGTAAAGTCCATCGGGCTTTTTCTTTCGGTAATTGGGTCGTGCCGATTGAAGTATGATACATCCCAAGGCGCCCGTTCCCTGCTTGTCAAACTGATCCACAAGACACGGGGGCATTACTTTATTTTCCTCGGTTCTTTCATTGGGCAGAAAACCCAAACTTAAAGTAAATATTTGTGGAAGTTGGTTTGTTTTAAGAAATTCTTTTTTTAATTTATGTAAAGGACTTTCTTTTAAAATTTGAGATACAAAAACATTTGGAGCAACTACAATTATTTTTTCAGTGAGGGCCTCAGGTGAGATTAAAAATGTGTATTGGCTTAAAAGAGAAAGGCTCGAAATATTTGTAAACAGAGAACCAAAATTTTGAACAAATTCATTTTGATATTGATCAAAAAAAGTGAGTTGAGGATCTAAATATAACTTTACACCCTTGGATGAATTTATTGATGCAAATTTCTTAATCAGTTCTTGTGCAAGATCTTGTTGCTCAGGTTCAGGTCCAACTCCCACAAAAAAAAGATTTGTATTTTGGAATTCCTCTGAAAGTCTTTGAAAAACAGCATCTGAAAAACCCATAGGACTGGCCACACCGCTTAATTTAATTTTAGGTATTGGCCTAGGCTCAAGTCCAAAATAAATAGACCCCGCCAGTCCAGAAAGAAATAAACTGGCAAATAAAAAACTGAAAAATATTTTTTTAAAATTTAAATTACCAGCCATAACCAATTTTAAATCCTAATGTGTTTTGATAACTCTCTGTCGTTGGTGATTTAATTGCGCCTTGAGCCCATAAAATATAGATCATGCTGTACTCTGTGGTGAAAATAAGACCGGGTCCTTCAGTTGTAAACCCCACAGAGTGAATGGTGTGAATCCCATGATCTTCATAGGTTCCAGAGCTAGGAAACGTTCCGTGCTGGTTCGTTACTTTTGAGTTTGTATCATGTACTTCATAAATGTAAGAGTAATAGGGGATAAGTTGAGAGGATACTTTATACCCTAGGCTGACGCCGGCATAGGCTGTTACAATATTTGATTCTGATTTTATGGTTCCATTTGTTGAGTCTGATGAGCTAGAACTTGCGGTGTAATTACCGTAGGCTCCGTGTAGGGCGCCAACCCATTGATGGTCTTGAGCCTTGTGATTTAAAAATTGCCAACGCACTCCAAAAAGAGGGCTTTCCCAAATTAAATCCAATCCTGAATAAGGCGATAAAGCCAAGTCGGCTCCAATATTAGAGAGAAAAAGCAGGTCTGTGACCGTCACGTTGGAATTCACACCAATCGTTCCTCGAATGGGAGGGTTAGACGCTGTATCTTGAACCAAAGTGATGTTTGTTTTTCCATTAAAGGTCGCTGCAAAATGTCCACCCCATTGATTTTGACTTGCAATGGGTGTGGCATAGTGCGAATCCCTTAAACTGATCGTGTGAGTGCATCCCATTTGAAAAAAAACAGAGACTAAAAAAAGAAAAGTTAAAAAAGATATTTTAAGTTTCATACGTTGCGACGGCTCCTGTTAGTCCAGCTATTTCGTGGGCCAAGGGTCTGCGTGGAGATCTAAAATAAGTTCGAGGTGATAAATCTAATAAATCGGTGAGTTGTTTCATATAAATACAGGCATAGCGCTCTGTTTGGTATGCAAAATAACTCTCTTCATTGCCCGCTCGCATGAGGGGACCCCAATTGGTATTGTAGATAGAGTGTTGTTGTTTAATCAGGT
>DAIRER010000310.1:0-3309 GCA_036795495.1 Pseudobdellovibrionaceae bacterium
CCTTATATTACTCGCTTGAGAGATGAAGTGAATATTTACAAAAAAGACTTCAATCCTCAACGCATCCGGGGAATCAGTATTGCTCCTCACACTGTGGAAATGGCTGCCATGTGGGCCATCTTAACTCGACTAGAAAAACCTAAAAAGGCCAATTTAACTCGTCTTCAAAAATTGAAACTTTACAATGGAAAAACTCTTCCTAATTATACGGAAGACAATGTTCGCGAACTTCGAAAAGAAACGACTCATGAAGGTCTCGAGGGAATTTCTCCCCGATACATTCAAGATAAACTTTCTAACTCGATTGTGGCCGCTCAACAATCCAACAAGGGTTCCGTCAATCCTTTTATGGTCTTTAAAGAGCTTGAGGCCGGACTTCGACATCACTCTTTATTATCCAATGAAGAATTAAAGAACGAATACAAAGAACTTCTAGGAATTGTTCTGCAAGAGTATGAAGAAATCATTAAGGCCGAAGTTCAAAGAGCGATCAGTGCCGATGAAAGTGCCATGAGTCGACTTTGTGCTAACTATATTGATAACGTAAAAGCGTACACTCAAAAAGAAAAAATTAGAAATCCCTTTACTGGAAACGATGAGGATCCTGATGAAAGATTGATGCGCTCCTTAGAGGATAAAATTGAAATCCCTGAGTCTCGCAAAGATGTTTTCCGTCAAGAAATTATGGGATATATCGGAAAATTAGCAGTTGAAGGTAAAAAGTTTAATTTTAAAATGAATGAACGCCTGCATAAGGCTTTAGAATTAAAACTTTTTGAAGATCAAAAGGATTCCATTAAATTAACTTCACTCGTCAGCTCTGTCACGGACAAGGACACTCAAGAAAAAATTGAAATTGTGAAGAGTCGACTGATTAAAGATTTTGGTTATGATGAAATTTCTGCGGCGGATGTCTTACAATATGTTGCAAGTATTTTTGCACGAGGGGATGTAAAGAATAAATAATGTCTATCAAAGAAGACCACAATCGTTTTCGCGATATCATTAAGGGTAAGATTAAAGAGGATTTTCGAAAATACGTCTCTCAAGGCGAGATGATCGGAAAGCGAGAGAAAGACTTTGTCAAAATCCCACTTCCTCAGATTGATATTCCCAATTTTCGTTACGGCCCGAAACAGCAGGGTGGAATTGGTCAAGGCCAAGGCCAGCCTGGTGATGGAGTCGGAGAGCCTGGAGATGGAAAAGGCCAAGCGGGAAGTGATCCTGGAGAGCATCTTTTAGAGGTCGAATTCAGCATCGAAGAGTTGGCCCAGATTTTAGGTGAAAAACTAGCACTTCCCAATATTCAACCCAAAGGCAACAAACAAATCGAAGATGAAAAAGTCAAATACTCTGGCCTGGCCCCGGTCGGTCCCGAAGGCCTTAGACACTTTAAATCCTCTTACAAAAAAGCCTTAAAACGTTATGTTTCCTCTGGAGTTTATGATCCTACGAATCCTGTGATTGTACCCATCCGCCGAGATTTTCAATACAGAACCTTCAAAAAGGTAACCAACCCGTTAACCCAAGCCGTTGTGATTTATATGATGGATGTTTCGGGATCGATGGGTGATGAACAAAAAGAAATCGTGCGTTTAGAAAGTTTCTGGATCAACACATGGCTTAAAAAACATTACAAGGGCTTAGAAACTCGCTTTATCATTCACGATGCCGCAGCAAAAGAGGTCGATGAAAATACTTTTTTTCGCACCAGTGAATCCGGTGGCACCCTCATCAGTTCGGCCTATAAACTCTGTAAAGAAATTATCGAGCGAGATTACCCTGTGGATCAGTGGAACATTTATCCATTTCACTTTAGTGATGGTGATAATTGGAGCGGAGAAGACACACGTTTATGCATTCGTCTTCTTAATGAATTCTTTTTACCTCATGTAAATGTTTTTTCCTATGGACAAGTGGAAAGTAAATATGGAAGTGGTCAATTTTTAAAGGACCTTCAAAAAGAATTTCCTGGAGATGACCGCATCACCTGCAGTCAAATTGAAAGTCGGGACAAAATTTTAGATTCGATCAAGGACTTTTTAGGAAAAGGAAAATAGTGATGGCAAATCTAACTCCTGAGCTTGAAAAAGCACGACAGTACATTTGTAAAGTCGCTGAAAATGCAGGCCTGGATTTCTTTGACACCATTTTTGAACTGATCACCTATGATCAAATCAATCAATTTGCAGCCTATGGCGGCTTTCCTGTTCGATACCCCCATTGGAAATTTGGTATGGAGTATGAGCATCTGTCCAAATCCTATGAATACGGACTTTCAAAAATTTATGAAATGGTCATTAATACGGATCCCTGTTACGCCTATCTGATGGAAGGCAACTCCATGATGGACCAAAAGCTTGTCATGGCCCATGTTTATGGTCATTGTGATTTTTTTAAAAATAATGTTTGGTTTTCAAAAACAAATCGAAAAATGATGGACCAAATGGCCAACCACGCCACCCGCATTCGTCGCTATATGGACCGCTATGGACAAGACACTGTGGAAAGCTTTATAGATGTGGCTCTCAGCTTAGAAAATCTTATTGATCGCTATAGTCCTTACAGCGAAAAGTCAATTTTTACCCCCTCTGAGCCTCAAGAGGATCTCGAAAAAGAAATACAAAGACCCCAAGGAGCCCACTTACTTAGGTATGATAAACCCTATATGAGAGACTTTATCAATCCTCCATCTTTTGTGAATGAACAGAATCAGAAAATGATTCAATCTATGAAAAAAGCTCATCGTTTTCCTGCAGAGCCTGAAAAAGATATTTTAAAATTTTTAATTCACTTTGCCCCTTTGGCGGATTGGCAGCAGGACGTATTATCTATCATTCGCGATGAAGCTTATTATTTTGCTCCCCAGGGAATGACCAAAACAATGAACGAAGGCTGGGCCTCCTATTGGCATTCTAAACTGATGACCGAAAGCATCCTGAATGATTCTGAAATCATTGATTTTGCAGATCACCACAGTGGAACCATGGCGATGTCTCCTAATGGCTACAACCCCTACCGAGTGGGTATTGAGCTTTTTAGAGAAATCGAAGACCGCTGGAACAAGGGACGCTTTGGCCACGAATGGGAAAACTGTGACGATATTAAAGAGCGAAAAAATTGGGACAAAAAACTAGGCCTAGGTAAAGAGAAAATATTTGAAGTTCGTCAAATCTACAATGATGTTTCCTTTATTGATGAGTTTCTGACAGAAGAATTTTGCATTCAAAATAAACTTTTTGTTTATAAATTCAACAAAAAGACCAATCGTTTTGAAGTCGACACAACAGACTTTAAAGCCATTAAAGC
>DAIRER010000311.1:0-3309 GCA_036795495.1 Pseudobdellovibrionaceae bacterium
GATAGACTAAATTGAATTCTAAACGTCGACGACTGATCTGTTTATTGATATAATCTTGCACAATAGGATAATGGCGGTACTCCTTGGGGATATTTCTAGCGACCCAGCCCGCAGACGATTCAAACATATTTTCAATTTTATAACTGATTCCCATGAGTGGGGTTAAAAAGGCTACTGTATATCCAGCAATATAGGCATCTAGTTCAAAACGACCCAGACTTGCAAAATTAAAAATACAATAAGTCACAAGAGCGGGTTTCATATTTGCCCAGATAAGTTGTGTCGCAAATTTTTGATTCTCCCACCAGGAATTTTCTGGGTTATCAAATCCCGCTTTTTTCATATACTTAAGATAACTCAGTTGAACATCTGGACCTTCAGGCACCGCATTTAACTTTTTATCCAATCGTTCATCTTGTTGCAATTTTGACCAGACATCCGACATAACTCCCATCACAAGACCAAATATAAAACCATTCCAAAAAGTATATCGGGATAAATGAAACCAAGAATCGGCGCTGAACATTTCTTCGTGCAAGGGCATCATCATCCCTGAGGTGATACCCGCTGTCGCCGCAAATAAAAAGACGAGTTCCATGGGTTTATCAACCAGCATTGTCGCCATCATGGATCGAACAGCTCTAGCCATAGCCTCGGGTTTTTTCATTTGATTATTAACCTTGTGCAGGCGTTCAGTTTGTGGATTGTTTTCAGGGCTCAGTTTATAAAGTGTACTATGATAGAAATAAGATCTCCAGGCCTCTGTTTTACTCCAGCGGTGATCTACAGTAGATTGAATTTCCTGATGTAATTCATTAGAGGCTTGTTGGTCGACAATTTTTTGAATGTTTTCTGTATCTAAAGAATAATTATAAAGGGAAGGGTTATGGCTATTTATATCAAGATCTTTCAGCTCCAAATTTGAAAGTTTATTTAATTCCGAGGGAGTCAATTGAAGTTCAGGGTTTTTGAAAACTAACTGTGTTAAAAGTTGATGCATGCTCTTTTCAAAGAGTCGATCAAAATACATTCTAAAAAAAGCCTTTTGTTTGGTGCTGAGCTCTTCAATGGTTTTGTCAGATAGATGTTTGATGCCATTTTGTAGGTAAAGAGATTTTAATATATCATTAGAATTTAAATATTGAACTAAGGCTCGAAAGGATCTTCTTAATGAGGCTTCATAAACTTTTGATTCAAGTTCAACAATTTGGTTTTCCCACTTAAGAATAGCATCTCTATCTGTAAGAGTTTTAAGTATTTTTTCCTGATGCCGTGAGCGAAAGGCTCCATTGAGCTCAGTGGGTAGGGTTTCTCTATGCTCCCGAGAAGTCAGAGTTTCAATGTAATTGGGATACATTAATAAAGTGTACCAAGTGATAGGCTTCCAAAGAAAGGATCGAAATGAAAAATAGGAATTGAATATCTTCGTATAGACTGTTGCCGCATTTGTAAAAGAGGAATAACTAAAAATCAAATGTCGAAGTGCTCCAGCAAAAGTTTCTATTTGATGATTGGACTTACCTTTAAATCGATCAAAGAGTTTTGATTGTGTTAATTTATTAAATAAATTTTGATACCAACTTCGGTCCTGTTCTTCGATTTTAACAAGCAGGTTCTTTATTTCAAGTTCCTTGTCAAAAGGTAAATTTTCAACTTTAGTATTATTTGTTTCTGCGGCAGCCTTTGATAGAAGATCTAAAAATTCTTTTTGTTTTAGGTTTTCTCGGGCAATAAAGGCTGTTTTAAGTTGTTTTAAATTTGACCAGTTTGCTTTTTTAAGATCTTGATAAAGTTTATAAGAATTTACTATTAAGTGAGGAATTCCTAGGGTGATGTATAAAGCGGAAACAATCGCCCCCATTCCGATCAGAAGTTGTGGCAATTTTTCTGGAGAAAAATAGGTAGCTGCAAAATTAGATGGGCTAAATCCTTTAAGTGTTGTGGTTAAAGCTTCCTGACCTAAATTTATTAAATCCGTAGCTTTTCCCCAGGTGTGTTCGGCAACCTGACGGCTAATATCCAGTCCTTGATATATAAATTGAGAAAACTCAACAGGATAGGTTGCGGCAAGAGTCGCTGCGGCGACCACTTCGGTACCTCTTCGGAAATATTTGTGGTGAATGAGTTCGCGAAATCCCTCTTGCATCTGGTCGCGATTGGCTTTGAGTAAACCCCCTCCAAGAATAGCTAATGATTTTATTACAATGACAGAATCTTGCGGTCGAGGAACTGACAAACGTGCTGTTAAAAGAGCCAATCGGTTGATCATACGGCGAGAATTTTTTAAATTTTCAGATATATTTGATAATGTTGAATGAAAAGCAATTGAGGCCTCAAATTTCTTTGTGGCCTCTGTTACCTCATTGATAGGTAGCTTAAGTTGTGATTTTATAACATCTCGTTGGTATTGAGCTGATTTGACCAAGGATTGACCCCATTGATTAAAATACTCCTGACTTGCCTCTGTGTTGTAAGTTTGTTTTAAAACAGAGTCGCCAGCCAACTGAGTGGCTTTATCAAAATATTCAGTAAAGGACTCCAATAAATAGCTAGAACCTTCAAATGTCTTAGGGTCTAGTAAGTTGACATTCATATTAAAGGCCACCTGCTGAACTTCTGAAAATGCTTTAAAGACATTTTGATTAAGTAAAGTAGGCTCAGATTGGGTTTGAAGTTCTAAAACTTGAGGTTTAAGGGCGGGGGAGTTTACTTTTAAAGAAACAACAGGTTGGTGCGTTAAAATAGGAATTCTAAAAACGGGGAGTTGAGTTTTTCCAAGAGCTGATTTTAAAAATGAAAAATCAATAAATAAAATATTTTGAATTCCAGTGCTTTTAATAAAGCCCTCGGACTCAACAAGTACAAGATAATGTCCAAAAAATTTTGCATCTAAAGCTGTAAATTCAAAATCGTGAAAAAGTTCATGTCCGTTGTATAATAGAACATGACCCTCACCGTTAATTTCAAATTGAACAGACTGGGGGTTTATGTAATTAAATTTCTTAGAATTCTTTCCTGCATGAACTGTTTGATCTAAAAGTCTCCATGTATCTAGACTGTGCCGGGTAGATTTTTTAGAAAGGACCTGATCTAGATGTTCTAAACTTCTTTGGAATCCATCAAAAGAAGCTAAATCATATTTGGAGCCCTGTGTAGAATTTAGATTGGCGGCATAACTCTGAGGGTATAGAGGTGCAAAAATGAGCGAGAAAATTAAAGCTGCGCGTACAAAGATGTAGAGTCCCCTTTTAATCATGGTGGTGTAAGAAATCTTGTGTAAATTCAGATTACGCAAAGGGTTAAGAATCA
>DAIRER010000312.1:0-3290 GCA_036795495.1 Pseudobdellovibrionaceae bacterium
CAAAAGGGTGGCTCTGCTGATGATGGTAAAACGCAATCGATAGCACTAAATGACTCATCTTCAGGAGCCGGAGGCAGGGGGGGGTATCGAATTCGGCGCATTCGAAATGGGGGCCGCCGCATAATACCTCTTGGACGCCTTTCAGATGAGGAGATAAAGGAAATTCAAAAAAGAAATCCTCAGTCTGGATCTCGAATATCTATGCAAGAGTTAGGTGAACCTCGAGTAAAAAAAATCCCACTTAAAATTAACAATGATAATAAATCTAAAAAAGACGAAGAAAAAGAAATGAGCCTTGGTATAGGTGGATTTCTTCGTTATTTACTCATTGCGGCAATCATCGTTGCCATTCTTGTTTTTGTGGGCCGACAGGCTTTTCAAATGTCGAAGAGTTTTAACGATTAAGAATTTAAAAAATAAAATTATAATTTTTTTAATTCGCTCATTAAATGCTTGAAAGATAGACAGACCTCAATGTAAGAAACAACTAAACAATATTTTCTGTGATGGGGGGGGAATGGAAAACGTCATAGAGATTATCAGCAAGAAAGTGTTTAGCTTGGATAGGGCTCAACATCTTTTGCCGTTGATCATAAAAATAACAGAAGAGGCAGAAAAGGAAAAACGCGCACTATTGGTTCGACTTGAAATAGCGCAACTTCAACAGAATATGATCCTACAAAGGCAAATTGAACGCGAAATGGATCAAGCTGTAGATCGTTGGTTTATGAAAGTTGAAAAGCTTGGTGGTACACCAAAAGGTTTATGGTTCGTCGATTTTGATAATGGCGCTGGCTATTATTGCTGGAGATATCCAGAACCTCGTATCATGTATTACCATGGCTATGATGATGGATTTTCAGCACGTTTATTAATTAGATGAGAATTGGCATTGCACAGATAAATTCAACGCTCGGTGATTTCAAGGGCAACTCTGACAAAATTTTAGATTTTGTTCACCGAGCTTTTGAAAAAAAGTGTACACTTGTTGTTTTTCCAGAATGTTCCTTATTTGGCTACCACCCATTTGATCTTTTAGAGCGTCAGGAGCTCGTTGAAGAACAATTGAAATGGGTATCCTATATTGAGAAAAGAATCCCAAAATCAATCTATGTTTTGCTTGGGCTTTTTACTTTGAATCCAAAGTCCCTAGGGCGTCCCTACTTCAATTCTGTAGCGCTTGTTAAAAAACAAAAAAAAACAAAATTTTTTCATAAACAGTTATTACCCACGGGGGATGTTTTTGATGAAGCACGTTTTGTAAAACCTGGAAGACTAATTAATAATTATTTTAAAATTGAAGATAAAAACTTTTTCTTAACAATTTGCGAAGATATTTGGGCTTGGCCGATGGATAAAAAGAGCTCCTATGATCGAAATCCTCTTTTAGAGGTTCCCTTGCAAAAAGTAGATTTAGTCATCAACATGAGTGCATCTCCCTATTTTCCTGGTAAACTTAATTTAAGACATTTTGTGACTCAAAAAACTTCAGCTCATTTTAAGGCCCCGCTCATGTATGTGAATATGGTGGGAGCACAAGACGAGATTATTTATGACGGTGCCAGTTTTGTAATTCAGCCCAATGGAAAAAAACCTCTTGTGTGTTATTCTTTTGAAGAGGATTTAAATGTTTATGATATTGAAAACAAAAGTTCTTGGCATATTGCCAAGAATCAAAAACCTGTAGAAGAGTTGAGAAAAGCCCTAGTTCTTGGAATTTCTGATTTTTGTAAAAAAACAGGATTTAAAAAAATTCATTTGGGTGTGAGTGGAGGAATTGACTCAGCTCTTGTTGCGGCCCTAGCTGTAGATGCTTTGGGTCCTCAAAATGTAACGGGTATTGCTTTACCCGGCCCCTTTAATAAAAAAATGAGTTTAAATTTGGCAAAAAAACTATGTAAGAATTTAGGAGTAGAATTTAAGCAAGTTCCAATAAATTCTCTCTATAAAACTTTTATAAGTACATTATCTAAATCAATAGGGCTAAAAAAATTTGGTCTTGTGCATGAAAATCTTCAATCACGTTTACGAGGCATAACGTTAATGGCCTATGCAAATTTAAATCAAAGTTTATTGCTTTCAACAAGCAATAAATCAGAAATGGCTACGGGGTATGCTACTTTGTATGGAGATATGTGTGGAGGCCTTGCGCCGATTGGCGATCTTACAAAAAAACAAGTTTATGAGCTATGTGCTTATTACAATCATCAATCTGAGGTTATTCCGATTCAGATTATTCAGAGACCACCCAGTGCAGAGTTACGTCCTAACCAAAAAGACGAGGATAATTTACCTCCCTACAGGTCCTTAGATGCCGCCGTAGAGCATATAGTTGAAAAAGGAAAACCTGCAGAAAATAAAATTGAAAAATGGCTCTTTGATCGAATTCTAAAAACTGAATTTAAAAGATGGCAGGCTCCGCCAATTTTAAAAGTATCTTCACATTCTTTTGGCCGAGGTCGAAGGTTTCCCGTCGCTCTAAAGTCACCTTAGAAAAAGGTCATTTGTTTGGGTTGATAATCGATTTTTGGAAAAAGCAGTGCTGGTTTGCCAGTTAAAGTTACTAGATTTTCTAAGGGCGGCCAATGTCCCTGGGGCGAAACTCTTTGAACAAGTTTTAAAAAAAGTCTTCCACAGTAAGTGGCATCTTCTTCGGCTCGGTGAAATTGAGTTGTTGGAATTTTAAGATGTTGAATCAATGTACCTAATTTGTAATTTGGCAAACCAGGGTAAAGTTTTCTGGCCAAGGGAAGAGTATCTAAAATAATACCACGTGGGGCTTGTGCTTGGTATTTCTTAATATCACTTGAAATAAATTGAGTATCAAATGGTGCATTGTGGGCTACTAAAACATGATCAGCACAAAATTCAGCAAAGGCTGGAAGTAAGGACTCGATCAAAGGTTTGTTTGCAACCATATCGTTTGTAATTCCGTTCACAGCAGAGGCTCCGGGTGGAATAGTTCGTTGTGGGTTTACAAGGGTTGTGAATAAAGCGTCAGGTTCACCATTTACAAATTTTACTGCTCCTATTTCTACAATTTGGTCAACGCCGGGTACCGTTCCGGTTGTTTCCACGTCAAAAGCAATAAATGTATTCAAGTAATCCCCCATAATGATGAATCATTCTGAATTAATAACTAATTTAGATATGAGATGTATTAGACTTTTTTTGGCTTCAAATCAACCTTCAATGCACATAAAAAGGATTAGAATAAATCCATGACAGCCATATTTTTCCATCAGGTAAAGGCAAGAAAGGGCTAACACGAACTTGGATTCGATAAGTTC
>DAIRER010000313.1:0-3270 GCA_036795495.1 Pseudobdellovibrionaceae bacterium
TAAAAAACGAGATCTTCATTAGAGGAAAATTCTTTTCGGCTCAGTGTGGCGCCAACACTTTCAGAAGAGTCTAATCCTGGAGATTTTAAAATAACAGCTAGATCCTCTTCTTTAAGGCTCGTGCTTTTTAATAAAAGGGATTGCAGGTCAATACTCACAATTCAAATTCCTCTCAGCAAGTTTTTGGGGTCTAAAGTTCTATTTCTTGATCCTCATTTTCTGACGGAGTTTCTTCTTTGTCATTCTCTTTTTTTTGTATTGGAGTGCTGACTTTGTTAGAATTTGTGGTGGCCTCTGCTTTTGCTTTATCACTTCGAGTGATCAGTTTATTGAGTTTTTCTCCGAAGGGATCCGTTCCGCCGACCTCCTTAACAAATCCCACACGGTCTTCCAGCTTTTCCGTCAAGACTTTTCTATGTTGATCTGAATTGCGAATAATTCGCGGAGACAGCAACGTGAGCATATTTACTTTTTCTTTTAAAAGATCTTTCGATTTAAATAACCACCCGATCACAGGGATATCACCCAAAAAGGGAACCTTACTGACCACTTCTTTTTCTTGCTCTTGAATCAAACCACCTAATACGATGGTGTCGCCATTGTTAACAACCACATTGGTTTTAATTTCTCGTTTAGCTAAGGGCTGTGAGTTGTCTTGTAGATTTTTAGGTAATGTGACATTGGAGATTTGTTTCACCTCTTGTTTTAACTCCATGCGGATACTTTCTGAAGAGGGACTTATAAAGGGCTTAATTGTTAATTTAATGGTCGCATCTTCTAATTCTGGAGAGTAGGTTGTCCCAGTGGCTGTGGTTGTTGTATTTACGCGCGTGGCGACTTTATTTCCAACATCTATATATGCCTCTTCATTATCCATAGCTAAAATTTGCGGAGTGGAAAGGATATTAGCCTTTTTTACGTTTTTTAAAAAATTAATAAAACCAATTAAGTTGGGAATGGTAATTTCAGACTTAGAAACTGGATCGGTCACTTTTACAGTTTGATTGGATCCAAAGCCTAATACGGCACCTTGTCCACCCGTCGGACTCAAAAGAGAGGCTAAGTCCATACCCCCATTGAATCCACTTTTTCCGTAACCACTGTCGCCGTAACGGTAGTACCCAACCCCCCAGTTGGCTCCGTCGCTGGCATTCATTTCTAAGATATACGCTTCAACAAAAACTTGATCTCGAGGGATATCTAATTTTTCTAATAGATTTAAAACCATTTCATAATCAGAACGCGCGGCCGTCACAACGAGGCTGTTGGTATTTTTGTCGGCAGAAATTTTAACTTCGCCACCAAAAATTTCTGTAGCACTGGCCACAATCGGAGCTCCTCCGGGCATACCCATTGGATTGGAGTTGGCGGCGCCACCAGATTTTGGGGCTGAGTCCTTGGTAACTCCGGATAAAGTTTGTGCGATTTTTTCAGCATCGCCATATTTGACGTAATACACATAAACTCCGCCGTTTTCATCGGGTTTCATGCGAAAATCGAGTTGGGCAATCAATTGTTTTACACGCAGGATTCCGGCTTTGTTTCCCACTGCAATAATTGAATTGGTACGGTCATCGGGAATAGCCATAAAGTACATTGCACCCTGTTGGCCACCAGATCCCGTGCGAGTAAATCGGGGAATTCCACTGCCAAAGGATCCACTGTTTCGATTTTGTGAACTTTGTCCTTTGTTCACAATACGATCAATCAAATCGGCTAAATCCTTGGCCTTAGCATTTCGAATTTGAATGACTTTCATTTGCTCTTCAAACCCCGGTACATCCAGTTGATTTAAAATTTTCATGATGCGATCAATATTGGATCCATAATCAGAAATAACCAAAGAGTTTGTTGCCGAGTAAACGGCCATATCTCCATCTGCGGTATGTAAAAAACGAACCAATTCTTTTTGAACCTGTTCCGCAGAAATATATTTTAAATGCACAATGCGAGTGATGATTTGATCTGTATTTGGATAATAACTTCCTGAATAGGTATCAATACTGTCTTTTTGTGCATCTCGGGCTCTTTTGATTTTCAAAAATCCGCCCGAAGGAACAATCGTGTAATGGTGGATGGCAAGGGCCGAAAGAAAAGCTCGATAAGCTTCGGCTACGGTGATTTTTGACGGCGCAATGATCGTGATTTTTCCTTTAACTCCTGGATCAATAATAAAATTTTTGCCGGTCAGTTCGCTGATGGCTTTGACCACATCTGTGATGTCCACATTGGGAAAATCAAAGGACTCAATCGTCTCTGGATAATCCGCATCAGAAATTTCATGAGTGGCGGCCCGAGAAAATTTATCTTTTTCCTTTTTAGTTAAAACCTCTTGTTTTTTTTCTGAAGATTTAGAAAGGGGGCTTTCAGTTTCGCTTTCATAACTTTCAGCTTCTTCTGAGAACTCATCCCCATTGGATTCAGGAATGGGGGGCGGTGGTGGTACATCATCGAATTGTGCTTTAGAATTGTGAGAATTCAGTGTGATGAGGAGTGCTACAATAAACAAAAGTCTGTGTTGATACTTCATAGTTGATTTCCTTAATTGATGTTGAATTTCAATTGAATTAATTCTCCGTTGCGATTGACATCTATAGTAACATTGGGTGAGCCCTTAAGGGCTTGAAAAAGCTCCATCGCTTTTGCAGGGCTATCGACTTTGACTCCATTGGCTCCTAATATGACATCATTGGGTTGAATCCCTAGTTTTAAAAAATCGCTATCTCCACGGCAACCTAAGATTTTAAAACCATTCATTTCTCCAGTGACGGGATCATTCATTGCACGAGAACTGCACTGCATAAGTAGGTTGGGTAAATCGCTGATGTATTTATTAAGAACGGTTCGATTGAGGGCATAGGTGGTGTCATTTACTTTTTCAATCTCTCCTGACGAACCCTTATCAGAGGCTGCTCCGAAACTGAGTTTAGAGTCTTGCTTCATTTCTAAGTATTCCAGTCGGCCATTTTGCTGATTACGAATAATAACTTTATGTCTTTCTACCTCAACCACTTTCGCGTAATTTTGTGTGCCATCCGTAATGACGGATCCTGTGCTGAAGGTGACGGTTTTATTTTTACTTTTGATTTCAATGGCCGCCAGGGATCGCTCTTGATTGGAGTGAACCAGTGTTCCAATTAAACCCAAAGGCAATTGACTGGGTACGGGTAACCCATCGGGGTTTTGTTCTGGCGAAGAAGTGTCACGAAGTGGGTCTGGAATTTCACCGGTTTCAGAGAAAAAATTTCTACTGCTAATGACGTCATAGGA
>DAIRER010000314.1:0-3269 GCA_036795495.1 Pseudobdellovibrionaceae bacterium
AAAGAAACATCCTTTATGGAAAAGGTTCTTAAGGCGGCCACTCAAAAGGTCAGAAAAACAAACTCCCTCGTTTCTGTCGAAGGCATGGATGATGTTTTGGTCCATTATGCCAAGTGCTGCCACCCCATTCCCGGAGATGGCATCATGGGTTTTATATCGCGAGGGCGCGGTGTAAGTATTCACCGCTCCGATTGCCAAAGGGCCTTTGAGATTGATCAAGCCCGTAAAGTGGATGTGAGTTGGACGGGCAAAGAAGCCCCAACCTTAGGAGATCGTCAGGTTAAAATTCGTGTGGTGGCCCAGGATGAACAGGGACTGCTTAAAAAATTGGGTGAGGCATTTTCTGCACAAGGTATGAATATTGAGTCTGCAAATATTCGCACCAATCGGGATCGAAAAGCCATTTGCTTGTTTGATGTGAGTGTTCGCAACACAGAGCAGGTTGTTCGTGCTGTTTACGAACTTCAGAAAATTCGCGGCATCATCAGTGTCGAACGTCTTTAAAAAACCTACTTGCTTGCTAATTCGGAATCTAGAGTCTCAATCTCTGTAAAACCATGAACCTGGAGCTGTTTGCAGTTGAGACGCTCAACCGCCTTTCCTCCAACCCAGATAGTCACATTATTTGGCAAACTGGACCTTAAAGATTTTATATATTGCCGGGCCTTGGCCGCAGAAAAAGAACTACTGATACCAATCCCAACGATTTCAGAACCTGTTGTTTGAACCGCTCGAATGACGTCAGACACTGGGATCTGGGGACCTAAAAAATGAACGCGATATCCACTCAACAGGGATAAAATTCTCACCATCTGAATCCCTAAAGCGTGCACTTCTCCGGGAGGAGTGGTCAATAAAATCGATTTTTTTGGAGACTCTGGTTCTAAATGATCTGCCAATTGATAAAGACGCTGTTGAAGTAGCTCCGAAAAAAAATGCTCTTCATCTATGGATAAAATCCCTTGTGCCCAGGCGGAACCCACCAAATTTATTGTTGGACTAACAAAATCAAGAATAAACGATCTCACAGAATGTTGTTTCAATTTTTTTTCGAAATACATCCGTAAATCAGAACGGGCATGATTTTTAATCATAGTAATCAATTCACTTTGTTCTGGCGTCAGTTCGAATGGACTTGAATGATTCGATTGAAGTAATTTTTTTTTCAATTGAGCCAAAGACAAACCGACCACGTTCTGGGGGCGAGCTCCATTATCCAATAGCATTTTAATGATTTTTAACTGCTGCACCTGATGAGCTGAGTAGTTCCGATCGCCCTTTATATTTCGTTTTGGATTGGGAAAATTGTATCGCAATTCCCAAATACGTAAAGTTTCACAGGTCAGACCACTTTCAATTTCGACAGTTGAAATACTAAAGTGAGCTGTTTTTTTCAAATTCTCCACCTACAATTGAAAACTCAGAAATAGAACATCAATCTTACCTGCACGAAAAGCCCCCTCACAGTAAGCCAAATAAAATTCCCACATTCTACGAAATTCATGATTATAACCCATAGAGTTAATGGAATTCCAACTCTGTAAAAACTCCTTACGCCATACTTCCAAGGTTCGAGCATAGTCAAGACCGAATCCAAGCATTTTTAATTGAGTTCCAGAAATATCAACAACCCGATATTTTAAAATATTCGGACTGGGTAAAACACCACCTGGAAATATATATTGCTGTATAAAATCAGTGCCCTGAATATATTGATCAAAGTCATCGTCATTCATAACAATGGATTGAATGGCGACTTTTCCCCCTGGTCGAGTCAGCTGCTTAATTTTTTTAAAATAGGTTTTCCAATATTCTTGTCCCACGGCCTCAATCATCTCGATGGAGACCACATGATCAAAGTGACCGTCAAGGTCGCGATAATCTGACAATAACAAATGGACACGATGAGAGAATTCGTTTTTTTCAATCCGTTGGCGGGCATATTCATACTGTGCTTGGGAAATGGTTACTCCTGTGACACGATAGCCTCGAGCTCCGGCATATTCTGCAAAGCCACCCCATCCACAGCCGATTTCTAGAATGTGGGCCCCCGGCTCAGGCTGAAGGAAGTCCAACAATTTCTGGTATTTATTTTCTTGAGCTTCTGAAAGAGATAAACCTTTTTGTTCAGACCAAAAGGCGCTCGAGTAAGTCATCGTTTCGTCAAGCCACTGACTATAAAAATCATTCCCCAAGTCATAGTGCTGTCGAATATTCTTTTTAGCCCCAGATCTTGAATTCCGATTCAACCAGTGTTTTGCTTTATAGGATAGAATTTTATACCAATTTCCACGGATGGCTCTTCGTAGTGCCTGTTGATTGCGAACGCCAAACTCAATCAATAGGGATAAGTTTTCAGAGTCCCAGTATCCATACATATAACCCTCACCCAAACCAATATCTCCCCGATCCAACAGCAGTCGAAAAAACTCATAATCCTTGACTTGGATAGAAGCCTCTGGACCCGCTTCGGTTCCTTGAAAAATATAGGACTGTCCCCAGGCCGTATGAACATGGATTCGACCAAACTGAATTTGTTCTAAAGCATTAAAAATAATTTCTGATGAATTTGACATATTAAACCTCGCGCACGTGGCCGTTTTTGCCGTAAAAGGGAGTCCTTTTTAAAAATAAGATTAAGGCATGAAAATGAATTCCACCGATCACCATAAAGGTCATCATGGGTCTAAAAATAAACATTTTTAATAAATTAATTGTGGTCCACGGCATAGCTTGGCCAGAAATACGTGCAACCAGTTTGGGAGGACCTATTGATAAACTCTCTTCTGAGTATGTGATTGTGACGGATTTGTTTGGGGAGCTTTCGTCAAAAGAAAAATGATAGCCCCCTTGCACTTGCAAAAAAGGAGACACCTGCAACTGTTTTTTCGCTTCTGGATTTTTGGGGTCAATAACATAACTGTAAGTTTCACCAAAGGTGCTATTGACTTCGGCGAGGACCGCTCGCAATTCTCCCTGAGAATAACAATACCAAAAGCTCACAGGATTAAATACGTATCCCAAAACGCGCGGAAAGGTCTGCAATTCAATACTATCAATAGCTTCGTGGAAATTTTTTTCCTTCAAACGCGCCAGGACCCAGCTTTTCAATGAGGACCCATCTCGAGATCCGTGATCTTTTTCATAGAAAGAAAGTAAATTCCATCTATTCACAGAAAATAGGCCTCGCTTGAGGTCATTCATATTATCTAATGGAAATCGAATAAAAAAAACACGACTGTGAAACTGGTGAACTCTAGGTCCGAACC
>DAIRER010000005.1:0-16127 GCA_036795495.1 Pseudobdellovibrionaceae bacterium
TTTACCAAACAATGGTATCTTTCAAGTCCACATCAAAATCATATTAATATTGAAAGTGCCTGGGACCTTACAACTGGATCTTCAAAAATTATTGTGGCAATTGTAGACTCAGGTGTGGACTACAAAAATCCCGAACTTAAAGAAAATCTATGGACCAATAAAATGGAAGCCGCGGGCCTACCTGGTGTAGATGATGATGAAAATGGTTATATAGATGATATCTATGGATATGATTTTGTAAATGATGATGGTGATCCAATGGATGATCATTCTCATGGAACTCACTTAGCTTCAATTATCGGAGCTAAAGGGAATAATGGAATTGGAATGGCTGGAATTGCCTGGAATGTCCGCCTGATGCCTGTGAAGGTTTTAGATGCCTCTAATTCACAAAATAATTTAGAAATTGTTGAACGCGGCATTCGTTATGCTGTAGACAATGGGGCTCAGATTATAAATGCGTCATTTGCTTTTACATTTGATGATGATGAAATGGATCGTAAACTTCAATCTGCAATCCAATATGCTGAAGACCGCAATGTTCTCGTAATTGCGGGCTCCGGAAATGACGGTGAAGACATTGATTCTTTCAAAATGATCCCTGCTGCTTTTGAAAACTCTAATATTTTAACCGTTACCGCTAGTGATGAATCTGGTTGGCGTATTGATTTCGCCAATATTGGCGTAAAAAGTGTCGACCTCGCCGCCCCAGGTAGAAAAATTTGGGGATTACTTCCCAAGTTGGGATCTCGATTTTGGGGCGGAACCAGTCAAGCGACCGCCATCACTACTGGGGTTGCCGCGCTTGTACTTTCTAAATACCCCCAATTAAAACCCAGCGAAGTCCGAAGCCGGATTATGAACTCCGTTAAAAAATCCAGTAAATTTAAAGGTGACTCCATCACAGAAGGTCTTTTGGACGCCTACCAAGCCTTACTTTAAAACAAATTGATTTTAAACTTTGTGGATGATTTTAAACTATGTGAATACGCCACAGCGTTATATGAATTCTCTTAATTGTTAGGAAATGATTTCTTTTTATTTTCACTATTGACTCATTCGCTTTCCCTAGGGATTCTTATCCTCGCTTAAGCAACATCATATAACAGGGGGGGATTCGTGGGGAGTTTCTTAAATAAATTAGTTTTTATAATATCAATATTTTTTGTTTGTACCTCGTTAGGATTACAACCAAAAATCACCTATTATCCAGATTCATTTTACAAAGACTATGAATCAGGTCTTTCCAGAGACAAAGACTTAAAAACTGATCTACAAATGGTGTTGTCTTCTTTACACCAGCAAAACGAGGGACAGCAGGACCAAATTGTCAGTAGTTGCAAGGGAAGTTGCTACAGTCACAAAGAAATTGGTTATGGCAGAGCCCGACAGGTCATTTTTGGAGAATTGTATTTACAAAAAAAGGATCAACAGTATTTTGTGCATGATGAGTACTGTGAGTATGATATTTCTTCTGGAGTGGGGCCAGGACTACTTCCTAGCGATAAGGTTATAAATGTAGAGCACACTTGGCCACAAAGTCGTTTTAGTTCACGTTTTCCTAAAGATTTGCAGAAGTCAGATTTGCATCATTTGTTTCCAACTGATTCGCAAATGAACTCTGCCCGTGGAAATTTCCCTTTTGCGGATGTATTAGAAACAACCCAAGATTTAAAGTGCAACACCGTTAAGTTGGGTTATACGGATTCACTAAAAAGAAGTCATTATTTTGAACCGCCAGAAGATCATAAGGGCCGAGTCGCTCGAGCTTTATTTTACTTTAGTGTGCGATACAATTTAACAATCGGAGAAACCGAAGAAAAATATCTTCGACAGTGGCACAAAAACCATCCTCCCGATGATAGCGACAGAATGGTCAATGATTTTATCTTTAAGAAACAGATGAATCGCAATCCCTTTGTCGATTATCCAGAGCTGGTTGATGCCATCGCTGATTTTTAAAAGTATTTAATGAGATCGGTTGGATTCATATACTGAAGTTACTAGACGTCTTGACTTAAAAGCGTCAGGCGGCTAAATCAAAGTTTGAAAAGCTCTCGATAATCGATGGCTTAGGTATATCTGATCTTTTGAAAGCACATATGACAAAAGTAATTAAAGTGATCGCTGGTCCCAATGGAAGCGGAAAGACAACTTTCGCAGAGAGTTTTGTTATTCACACAAAGCCAACAATTCCATTTCTGAACCCAGACCTTATTGCCTCGGGATTTGGACCCATTGAATTTGAAAAAGCGTCTTTTCAAGCGGGTCGTGTTTTACTCACTGAAATTAAATCAAAAATCCAAAATGGCGATTCTTTTGCTTTTGAGTCCACGTTAAGCGGCCTCACTTATGCTCAAATATTAAAAAAAGCAAAACAAGATGGTTATAAAATAATTATTTATTTTATTGGATTATCAAAAGTAACTTTAAATATTTCTAGAATCAAAAATCGAGTTGAGCAGGGTGGACATCATATTCCAACTCAAACTGTTCGCAGAAGATATTTGAGATGTTTTGATAATTTTTGGAATATATATAAAGATTTGTGTGATGAGTGGCATATTCTTGATAATTCCCAAATTAAACCAATTTTAGTTCAAAATAATATTCAATTTCATTCTTTGGCAGATAAGAAAAAAAAACAATTTAGTAAGAGTTTTTTAAAGGGACATTTATGACCAGAAAAGACCGCCCTAAACCGTCCAAAGAAATGCAAAAAGCTTTTGATCAAGTTCCAAAAATCGTAAAGCGCAACAAGCGAGTTGCAAAAGAAAAAGCAAAGATCAGAAAACGTTTTCAAGAAGCTTTAGGTCATATTTTTGGTAATGTTGGTGATGATCGATCTTAAGTATTGAGTCCTAAATAAGACAAGGGCTGCGATCACACGCAGCCCTTGTCTTATTATATATGAACTTTGTTTATGTTACTCATTTCCCCAGGGGGATTCGCTGTCGGTGCCTTCGACTTTTTGAGATTTTGTTTTTGTGATCTTAATTTCTTTTTCACCTAGAAATAAAGCACTTTGCCGTTTCACCACCAGTTGAAGATCGATGCGAAACCCGGATCTGAGATATTTTTTAGCCTCTGCTTCGGATAATCCTAAATCTTTGACTAAGTTCCAGTGAGTGGGATTTTTTACTTGAGCCGATCGGGTCAATGTTTTTGTTAAAAACATCTTTTTTTGCTGTCCTAAAAAACCACCAGGTCCCCAAAGTGTTAGCTCGTACTGAGTAACTACCGCTAAATGCAAGGGTGATAAATCCTTAAACTCGACGAATCCATCAATACCCTCTCCGCCTAAAGTAAATCCTTGGATTTTATCTTCTCCTTCAAAAAGCGACTTATCTAAAGATCTTTGATAAACTTTATTGGCTAGAAATTGCACATCTTGATCTAAAATTCGTCCAGAACGCTGAACCTGCAACTGAAAATGATACTCTTCATTCTCAGTCACTAAATCCTTTTGAACTTGAACTTTTTTTCCTTCTTTTGAAAAAAATTCTTTTTCAAAAATGAGTTCTTTGTTTTTTCCTTTAAAAACTTTTACCCCATACTTGGTTTCAAAACGTTGATCGAGCCCAAGATCTTGCCAACTAAATACAAGACCCTCGTTGCTTTCTTGAATAGTTAAGTCCTTTAATGTTTGTGGGCCATAATCTTTAGAATTCAATCGATCAAAACTGTACGTGGCTTTTGTTAAAAAATTCACTTCACCATTTAGAACCACTCCAGTTCGATAAACCTGCAACGAAAGATCATAATCGTTTTCAAGTTCAAGACTTTTTGGAAGTATTATTTTTACATTCTTTTTGTCTAACACTCCCATGGCCACCTGATCTAAAACCACTTCTTGTGTTGTTTTATTTTTGATTTGAACTCTGTACTTGGTTTCAACACGAGTACGTAATCCTTGATCTAAAAAGTTCACTTGAAATCCATCTAAATCTAAAACCATTTTTAATAAACTGACGGATTTTTCACCCAGCTCTTGTACCGTATATTTTGGAGTTAATCCCAATTCAATTTCTATACGTTGGCCACGAGCTTCTTGTTTGAGAATTTTATAACCATAAATCGTTTGATTCATTTTAAGTTCAACTTGAGGTTTTGGCGATCCCTGAGTCAGGGTGACATCAAACACTTCCGTTTCTGTATTTAACAAATCGGAATTTTTTGGAAATATAAGAACCACTTCGATATTTTCTTGTCGATCAAAAACTTCTCTGTAGCGTGTGACACAACATTTGTACTCGGTTCGATAGCGAGTCACAGTGCGAGTTCGCTCTTCTTTTCTGTATTTTGTTACGGTGCGAGTTCTGGCCTCGGATCGGTATTTTGTCACGGTTCTTGTTCGCGCTTCTTCACGATATTTCGTCACAGTGCGAGTGCGTAATTCATCACGATATTTTGTAACATCTCTCCATTTAGTAACAGATCGTGTTTTTCTGACACGTTCATTTTCACATTTTTCTTTTGGAACTTGATGGCACTTATTTTCTTCAGAACAAACCTGGCGAGGTGTGCTGTCACATTTTTGCTCATTATTGCAGACCTCTCGAGAGGGTCCACGCTCACAAACTTTTCGCTCTTTACAAATACGTTGTCCATGGGCATTGGTTCCACACTCTTCAACCATTTTACATTGGTTTTCACCAGGTTCACTACGACAAACTCTTTCTGTGCGGCATTGACGGTCGTATTCTGTGCGACACACATTCTCTCGACGGCAGACATTTTCATACTCTGTCCGGCATTGCCTTTCATAATCCCAATACTCTTCGTAATCTTGATAGGATTCTCGCTCCGTATAGGGGACCTTTTCGTAGTAAGTTTCTTGTTCCTGATAAGGTACACGTTCATAATAGGTCTCTTGATCTTGATAGGGTACATCCACATAATAAGTCTCTTGATCTTGATAGGGTACATCCTCGTAATAGGTTTCTTCTGCCTCATAAGGAACTTGGACGGGATAAGTGTCTTGATAGGCCTCTTGCTTGAAAAGATTCTTTTTCAACGTCCCCACAACTTGTGCGTCTGAGAATGTTCTTTTCATCTGAATGGACAATTCTTCTTCTGGATCGGCCCAGGATTTGGAATTTCCCAGGATACTGACCACAAAAATCAGTATAAAATAGAAAAACTTAACCCCTTTAGGCTCTGCACGCTTCATAACTCCCCCTTTATATTAAAATCCATTCGACTGGTGTCAAAATGGTGTATTTTTTTCAACCCAATGAGGCTTTTGCAAAAGAGGTGCCAGTATAAAAAGAATACAATATGGATTCCATTTATAGAGTCAAAAAAACAACTATGATAGGTAGGCCTATGACCAACTCTAAGGGGGGTTCATTGAAATTTTCATTTTTTATTATTTCAATATTTTTGATGGATTCAAAATTAACACTCGCGTCATCTGGCTCCTTCATTCTAGAGTCTTTAAGAATTCCAATATCCTCCGATAAAAAACCCGCTTCAAACCTTTTATGGAAAAACCAAGTCATCACTCCTGAAACAGCTCTTGAACTTAAAAGTAATGGAGTTGACATCTCTGCACTTAACCCTGTGGACAGCGTTCTTTGGCAAAATAAAAAACACTCTGCACAAGATGACCTCGATGGATTTCCGGACTCTTCAAAAACTATGGATTTTCAACGTTTTGATGCAGAAATGCCCTATACGAATACTTTTTTAGTTAAGCCACTCAACGAGGCTCAAACTTTTCGAATGTCCATCAGTCGACTCAGTCATGCAACACTTTTAAGATCTGCGCTTTTAAGAAAATTGGGATACTACACACCTTCTCCAAAGTATTATTCAAAATTAAAAATTCAGTTTGCAAGTGCAGAGATAAAAGATCTCTTCATCAAAGTTTCTGAAACTCAAATGCAAGCGGCCCTTAAAGAAGAGAAATGGATTCTAGAAGAGGGTGAGACTTTTCTTGTTCTTTCTGATGTGATCCTTGAAAAATTCTCGAACGAATATTTTACTCCCTATTGGGGACAAGGCCCCAACCCTTACCTCAACACACCAGAAATTAAATCCGCCTTGTTTTGGCTCTCTAAAACCCGAGAATACCGCGCCATGATCCTGCTCTTTGCTCTGACCAAAATCCCAGAGAGCTTAAATCACTATTACCCAACCTTTCTTCGTATTCGATCTGGATTTATTGAAATGGAATATTACAACGCCTCCTCTTTTGCGGCAGCCACCTATGAGGATCTGAAATGGATGAGTCAACGGCTGTGCTCTCTGACAAACTCAGACATTTCTGAAATTATTGATTCTGGTAAATACCCCCAAGAGCTTAATACACTTTTAAAAGCAAAAATATTATATCGGATCAATCAGTCCTGTGAATTTTTTAATCAATCAGCATCTCAACTTTTACCTTTACCGGATTTAAATATTTCAAATCCAGAAAAATCCATAGTCGGTGGAAAAGTTCTACAAAGTAAATTTGAAGGTTACCCCCAGGACTTTAAACATAACGACGTGGACCTCCCTTTTGAGCCCTCGGATTATGCAAAATATTTAAGAATTCTTACAAAATCTTCTATTATTGGTTCTGTACTAAATCTATTGAATGAACGCTTAAATCTATTAACGGTAGATGATGCAGCAAAGTCTTACCAAAAAGATCTACAAAAACGCATTCAAGACCATATCCAAAATCACCCCATGGAACCACTTTATCAAAAAATTGAATCTTGGGGAGGGACACTTTTTGGATTTTCTGCTTCAGCCTCACGAAGTGTTGCGACTGGAACTTTTTTTGAAAGTACCGCACCCATTCAACTGGTCGATAATCTCAGCGTGGGTGTCAGTTTGGGAGAATTTAGAACCTGGAATGGCTTTCAAGAAATCACACCCTTTGTAGGTGCTCAACTGAGTCTTAATCGAGACTACACCCATGTACTTCCCATTCAAAGCTTAAAAAAGGGCGAACAAGTCGAATGGTCAAAAATTTATGTTCCGGCAAATCTTAAAAACTTATCCAATATTTTAGAAGATGCAGTCAATGGATCTGATAAAGGCTCAGATACAGAGCAAAAGAAAATCTCGGAGGAAGAGATTTGGAATAAAAAACAAACCGCCTTAGCACAATTTTTTGAGAACTTTAAAGAAGGCGAAGTTTTTAGTATTACAGATTCTTTTTCTCCAGCGGCCTATGTTCAAGGCTTAACCTCTTGGAGCACCCTTAACGGCGGGACACCCTTGGATTTTCTGAATAATATCAGTTTCGGTGTTGATATTTCCAAAGTATTAATTCGACAAACCTTCATAACAAGAACAGCCGAGGCCCTTCAAATCTTTATTCGTTCTCAAGATGGAATACAAACAGGCTTTCAAAGTCGAGCTCAATATTTTATAGATTTTTTGAATTTTAGAATTTCAAACTCCAACTTTAACATCAAAACAAAAGCTTATGTTATAGACCTCACAGAGAAGAATCCACAAAAAGACCTTAGCACCTCGCTCTATAATTTGCTTAAAAATAATAATGATAAAATATTAAGTAAAAAATATTCTGAAAATCAATTAAACATTCAACATCATCTCGATACGGCACTTTCAAAATTAAAATTATTTTTCTTTAAAGTTCAGAAAAGTTTTGAAAACCATACCCTTGATTTAACACCTCCCACAAATAAAGAACTGCCCCAAGAAAAGCCTGAAGATGCACGCATCTCTGTTTTTACTTCTAGAGCACAAACTTTAACCGGAAAAGACTGGTTAGGATTATTTAATGATGGCTTTATGGGTTATCTGTTTTACAAAAACC
Organism: Pseudobdellovibrionaceae bacterium; assembly: GCA_036795495.1. Lineage (GTDB taxonomy): Bacteria > Bdellovibrionota > Bdellovibrionia > Bdellovibrionales > Bdellovibrionaceae > DAIRER01. The sequence goes on from DAIRER010000005.1 coordinate 7,787, forward strand.
CAAAATCCAATTTTCAATTGCAAACTTCCTCAGACCCGAACCCCGCGAATTCTCCTTGGGGATCCGCAAGATGGAGATCCATTAGCACAGAAGGGGATATTGGATCCGCCACAGAGGCTCTCCCCACCGTGACAATTCTGCAGCATGTTTGGGGCGGATGGAAACTCAAAAAGGATGATTTTTTAACTTTATTCAATGACATTCAAAAAGACTTTAGTGGATTAAAAAACAACACCTATCGACTTATTGAAATTGAAGATTTTCAAAATGTAAAAAGTTTAGATTTTTACCGTATTCAACTGCAACTGAGCATTATGCCTTTGGGTATCCAATCCCTAATGAATAAAACAAAAAATCAAAGTTTTGCTGAGTTTTTCGAAAAAATCGTTCGAATGAAAGGAAATGGAAATTTCGAAAGTGGTTTACAAATATACAATGAATATTGTGAACACGAGAAAAGAAGAATCAATTCAGAACAATCCTTTGTATTTTACTCTGAAGTCATTAACAAAAAATCATATTTTTGTTTACAAGAGTCTACTAAAAAACTTTATTCCTTGATTCAAAAATTCAATTCTTCAAATAAAAAAACCGTGATTGAATCTTTAACAAAGTATTTTGAAATCCTGGACCAAGAGTTTACTTTTTCTGAAATTATTAACTCTTTTAAAAATGAAAACGAGTATTTTTTAACTCTTCAAATCAATGGATTTAAAACGGGGGATGCAAAAGCGGACCGAAATTATTTTGCCAACACGATAGGAAATCCACAAGATGATCTTAAATATGCAAATGGTTTAATTTCCTACTTATCTCAAAAATCAAAAGTTTTATCCTTAGAGCTGGATCGTACTCAAGGAGGCATCAAATGATGCAATGGATTCTCTGTTTAAGTATTTTCCTATCTTCTAACATGGGTCTTTCAGCTAATATTGAGGCTACTGCCAATGTTGCTGTTTCAACACCTATTGATGTCTACAATTGGGGACTTCATAATAAGGGACTTCCACAGAATATCGATATTGATCGCATGTACACTTATAAATCTCAAGCCACCCCTAACGAAGACATTCGTTTTTATTCATTCAATACACCACCGCTCAGAAAAATTAAAGTCGCTGTTCTTGATACGGGATTGGATTTAAATCATCCTTTACTTGAACCTTTTATTTATAAAAACACTCTAGAGTGTGAAAGTTATGAAAAATACAAACTGTGCTTACAAGAAAAGTCTCAAGAACTTTGCAATGACCATTGGTTAAATTTAAAAAATCCTCAGGTGGATTTAGATAAAAACGGATATCCTTTAGATTGTCAGGGCTGGTCAACGGTGAGTCCCAAAACAATTAATGAGAATAAAATATTAGGACACCCCCTTGTAAATGATCCTGTTGGTCACGGAACCCACGTGACGGGACTTATTACTTTTGTAAGCCCCCATGTTGAAATTATCCCTGTTCAAGTTTTAAGTACAAATCCAAATTCGCCAACACGACCCGCTTCTTTAAATCCAGAAGATCTTATAAAAAAAGAGGTTAATGAATCTGATTTTAAAGAATTGCCACCGTATCTAAGTAATATATTAATTCGCGGACTTCTTTATGCCATCAAATCAGGTGCTGAAGTCATTAGTTTATCCATGGGTTGGAGCTGGGAACAAGATAGCTCTACAATGAGATCTTTGATTGCCGAGGCTCAAAAAAGAGGAATTATTTTTATTGCTGCCAGCGGAAATGATGCGACAAAAACTTTAATTTATCCCTGTGCTTACTCGGGTGTGATTTGTGTTGGTTCACACAATCCAGATGGCAGTATTTCTCATTTTTCAAACCACTCTTCCGGAGTTGACCTACTAGCTCCGGGATTAAATATTCTCAGCACCTTTCCTATGGATTTAAAAGCCAAATCTTTTCGAGGTGATTCAGGCTATGAATATCTCAGTGGATCCTCTCAAAGTACCCCTTTTGTCACAGGGGTTGTCGCAGAAATGCTTTCTTATGGAATACCCAAATCCGAAATCTACTCTCGCCTGGTATTGGGAAGTCGAAATATTAAAAACTCTATGGATCTCTTGATGGGGGCCCCTCATCTGCAAACCACAACAGTACCGCCCTATTTCATTGATAGTAAAAAAATTCTGGGTGGATCTCTGGATATGACAAAGGCCATTCAATTTAAACCCCAACCTCATATCGTTCCACTTGAAAAAACACCTTTTACGATTCTTTGGGATGGGCACAGCCGTCAACTCCTATGGGAAGTTGAATTTATTAATCGCTGGATTGATTTTAATTCTGACCAAATTAAATTAACCACACAATGGCTTTCACCGACCGTAGAGACACTTAGACCAAGTCTTAAATCAATTCAACCATTTGCTAAATTTCCCTCAATCTGGAAAACAAATGAAATTCGAAAATATGTTATTGAATTTGAAATTCAGGATTCAACCGAACCAGAAAAAACTCGCATTTCGAGCGAGTTAGAAATTTCATTTCAAATTTCTGCGAATACTCAATACCAGTTTGAATATCCTCTCGAAGCTAGAATTGTTCATCAACTCTCGCTAGAACGCCCTCCCTTGAACTCATTTACGTTTAATCATGATCAGCCGTTACCCATCTCACGACCCCCGATCACAGATATTGAGTATTTACCCATTTTTAAAACTCATGATAATGAAATCGGCAAAAGAGATTACTTAGTTAAAACAATAAAAAAATCAAAAACAAGTTTTCAACTTTTAAAACAAACTACAGAAGAATCCTATCAGTTGAGTTCAAGTTTTAATCTTAAACTGAAAGAAAGTTCTGATAATTACAGTTTAAGCTATTTAGAACGCATTGATTGGGATCAAGATGGTCAAAGCGAATATTTTTTAGGCTTTAAAAGTCTCAAAAAAAATGCAGATTCAAAATCTTGGGCCGAGTTTTTTATTATAAATAGTAAAACAGATATTATTCAGAAATTTGAATATATCTATGAAAATGCGCCATTGCCCTCACAGTTTTTTTGGTTAAAAACGGGTCATACTTTTAAACCAGCTTGGGTAGGACCCGGATATGACACGCACCCTAAGCCGACCTTGTGGACTCTCTGGGAAAAAGAAAATCTAAAACAAATCAAAAATAGATTTTTTTATTTTCAAGAGAATCAAGAACTTCGATCCATCACTCAATTTCAGGGATATGATGTCGTGGACATTCTTGATCCAAAATTCAGTAATACAAATGGAAAACTCACCCTATTGATGGCTAAAAACCTCGGTAGCTCGTTAAATCCATCCTATCATTCGAGCTATGCTCTTGCTCTAGTTGGAGCTCATGGAATAGAAAAATTAGAACAATTAAATACCCATTCTGAATTAAAACTTTTTCAAAATCTTTTTGAAAGATCAAAGGGTTTAATTCAAAACCTTGATCTATCCGATTTAGAATATAAAGGAACCTATTGGTCCACGGACAGCCTTCCGAAAACTCAGGATCTTTTGGGCTTTAATTTTTTTGATCAAAAGTGGATTCATTCTTTAATGGAACCACTCCGTAAGCCCTTTGATTCGCTATTGTCTATCAAGTCCGTTTTTTGGAGTGACTCTTCTCAAATTCAAGGAGCCTATGGACTCACCTTAACAGAAATTCAGTACACCGATTTTTTAAAATCAAAATCGATTCAGCACTCTTTAGAGAGATATACCTTTTATCCCACGGGTGGATTTAATAAAATTTTATTTTCAACAATGGTTTTAGATCTTCAAAATAATACAAGATGGCCGGCTTTGTATTTGACCGAAGATTCACGCATGGGATTAGGTATGAAGGTCTATATTCCCTATTACGAGAATGAATTACCAAAAGAACTTATCATTCCCGCCAAATTAAGAATCAGTACCGGAGGTCAGTGCACACCTTTTCCACAGCCTCTTTTCCTTGGCAGCAAAGGGGCCTATGCCTTAGACTATTTATGCCAAGGTAAAATTCTGCGCCTTCCCTTAGAGTATTAAAATTAGTTGTAATTTTTATATGTTTATTACATCGATCGCGCAGCGTTAAATAAAATGGTGTCAAAAAATCTTGGCTAGCCCTTTGCAAACATGTTAGTGGTGCCAAAATTCTTTAATAAAAAATTATTAAAGAATTTTGTTCTAAACAAAAAATAAAAGGGGGAAAAATGAAAAAATCAATTCTATCAACTGTGCTTTTTGTTACTTTAGCTGGAGCATTCTCAATGATGTCTGCTTGTGGTGGTGGTGGCGGTGGTCGTCCTGTCATCTATTATCCTTACGAAACGGTCTATGGTGACATCTGCCAAACTTATCAAGCGACACCCGGCTGTACATTTTTAACAAGCACAGGACAACGTATTCAGGTTACTGAGGATCCTGACTTTAACAAATATGGATATGGGTCGGATGATTTAAAGTATGTTAAATTTGACAACTACGGAAATGCAACCGTCTATGATGATCTTGGTAAATTTTTGTACTATGCAGATGTGAGTGATTTTGCTGGATACGTTGGCGGAACAAGCATTGGCGTTGGTACTTCTGGATACTTTTGGGAAGACATCCGCGGTGGAACATACTGGATCGGAAGAAATAGTGTTCTTTACTCTGCCAATAAAAACGAAGGTAACTACGGTGAAGCCATCAATAACCAAGTTAATTTTGGAAGCACAGACCGCAATATCGAAGCTTTAAACACACAAGCCAACAAAGAACTTGTTAAACTGGCTGCTCAGAAGTTAACAAAAAGTTATGGCTTCAAAGCTGAAAAAGCAATGGCTGTTGCCTCCTCTCTGAATGCTATGGCTCTTTCTGTTTCTGATAATGGTGTTATTACCACTAAAGAATTGGATAAAACCTTTGAAGGTGTATTTGGAGTCCCATATAAAGAAGCCATCAGTGCTGCTTTAGAACTTAAGGGTGGCGACAATACTGAGATGTCTGAATTGACAGAACGTATTGCGGATTCAAACAATCTTGAGCCATACCAAGCTAAACAATTTATTAAAGATATGTACAGAAATGCAGCTGCGAGCTGGGGTTACAATATCGACCAATGGAATTGGTAATTTAATAGAGAATACCAAGTACAGCAAAAAGGGAAACTTGATTTCCCTTTTTGCATTTCAGCGGGAGAGTTCATGTTGAGTCTTATTAAATATTTAAAGGTCATTTTAGGTTTTATTTTTTTAATCTTTGTTACTTTCGGCATTGTAAATTACTATCCATTTTTATTTTCTAGACATGTTGAAGGTATCATTGATTCTGTAGAAAGAGTCGACTTAAACATTTCTTTACTTCAAACTTCAGAAACTAAAATGAATCCTCAACTTTTTTCCTTTGCTGTCGCTATAAAAGAAAAATCTGGTGAAATCGTTACGGCCTCTGCAGAAGATCGCCAGTGGATGGCCGCAACTCCTGGTCGATGTGTAGAAGCAAAGTTCTATCCCTATCCTCCTTGGGCACTAGATAAGGCTGGAACCTATTTTGGAGCCAGGCTCTTACGTATGTGGGAATGTGAAAAAAAGTAACTTTAAAGTTCAAAACCATTTAAAGGGGAAATAATTTATGAAAGCGTTAACAATTTTATCTTTAATTCTTGTAATCTCAAATCTAAGCTTCGCAAATATAGAAACAAATATTACTACAGTTAGTACCTATACTGATTTATCAACGGATTGCATTCTTGTCTCTGAATCTACAGATCTAGCACCAATTGATTTTTCAACTAAAGAATGTAAAGCCTTTGGAGGATACACTCTACGAGAAAGTGGTGGAGATCTACGGTATGGGCCTGAATTATCGTTCCAAGGGACAGCAATTAACTTACAACGACCAAGTGCTTTTCACAGTATGGGCTCACAAAAAATTGAATGGGTATATGATCTTGAAAAAAACAAAGAAGGCTTTGGAGAAATTCATTTTAAGGCTCTCATCTATAGATTGAGTGTAGCAAATATTGATTCAAATGGTGAAAACACAAAAGACAAATCTGTGCTGTTTGTTGTCAGACTTGCAGGAGAAAAAAGTTGCCTTATCGGAAGGGTATTAACAAATAAAGACGCACGTGACTTAGCAAATTCTCTTAAATCACCCTGTTCAAACGAGAACCCTTTATAAGGGTTCTGACCTCTTTCAAAAGTAACATGTAAACTGTATATTCCTATTTTTTAGTAAACAGGCCTGAGCAAATATTTTTTAAATTGACTCTACTTTTAATTTTCAGAAAAAGACGATAGGAAAATTTTCTTGATTTTACGTGATGTTCAACAAAAGCGGTAATTTTCATCCTATCTAACTCGGGGTCATTTCTAAAATAATTTCCGCCACTTGAACCTTTTGCATCTACATCTTTATAATATATCCCTTGAGAAATTTGATAATAATGTAGTTCTCTAAGCTTTAACATATCTAATAATTGATCCGCAGAAAAAACATCAAATCCATACTTTTGCATTTTATAATAAAAATTTGCATACACTTCATAGTGCTGCAAAATTGTCCGTAGATCATATTCTCTGTTTTCTATTTTTGAGGTCGTACCTGATTCTAAATCTCGCAATTCATTTGTTAATTTAAATTTCAAATTATCTTTGCTTTTTAATGCTTCGGGAGTACTTGTTTCTGCGTCGGGATTCAGTAAAATATAAATACTCGGGGTTAATACTTCATCTAAAATTCGCTCCACCTCTAAGGTTTCTTCTTCAGAAAGAGCCTGTACAGGCATTACAAAAAAAACAGACACAAAAAACAAAATAAAGCTTCGAAAATGCATGGATTTAACCTCAAATGTGCAATAATATTTTTAGAAATTTTTAAGCCAACTTTCATAACATATTTGTAAATAAAAGACATTTTTATCTTTTTTTGGTCTTAATTTCTAAGCCACTTAAGATATAGAGCTATATTTTTTTCAAAACCGATATCTTTAGGTTCATAAAATTTCAAATTTCGAGCCTTTTCTGGAAGGTAGGCTTGATCTACATGCCCCTTTGGATAGGCGTGAGGGTATTTGTAATCAGCAGATTTTGAAGATGATTTTAAATAAGCCGGCACCCCCACAGAACCTAACTCCTGAACCGCGGCTTTTGCCATTTTAATACCTAAATAAGAGGCATTGGACTTAGGAGCACTGGCTAAATAGGTAGTCACCTGAGCAAGAGAGAGCTCCCCTTCTGGCAGACCTATTAACTCTAAGGCTTGAAACCCAGCCACAGCCACCTGTAAAGCCCTAGGATCGGCGTTTCCGATATCCTCTGAAGCTAAAATCACTAATCGACGAGCTATAAACAAAGGATCTTCACCAGAAATCAACATGCGAGCCAAATAATAGAGAGCCGCATCTGGATCCGAGCCTCTGATACTTTTAATAAATGCAGATATGATATCGTAATGAAGTTCTGAGTTTTTATCATAGTTTAAAATTTTTGGATTGATGATTTCTTTTAAGTCCTCAACACCTATTTTTTTTCCTGAACTCTTAAAGTTTTGAAAAACAAGTTCTAAATTATTGATCAACCGTCGTGCATCGCCATCGGAGTCCGATATAATTTTCTCTTGTGCCTCTTCCGTTAAAAATTCAGCTCGAAGGATTCCAAAATGTTTTGAAACACGTTCGAGCACCCCTAATAAATCTTTTTCCGATAAGCGCTCCATCTGTATTATGCGGCAGCGGCTGATCAGAGCTTTATTTAATTCATAAGAGGGATTTTCGGTCGTGGCGCCAATAAGAATAAAGTCTCCCTTTTCAACAAAAGGTAATAAAATGTCCTGCTGAGATTTATTAAATCTATGAATTTCATCTACAAATAAAATTGTTTTTTTTTGAAATCGTAGACGTCTCAATTGAGCCGCTTCACCAATTTCTCTTAAAGTTTTTGCACCGGCCTCCGTAGCTAAAACACTTGTAAAATGAAAATCAAGTTCAAGACTGATCACCCGAGCCAATGTGGTTTTACCCACACCAGGAGGGCCCCAAAGTATAAAACTTGGCAATAAACCTTGTTGAATCATTCTTCCCAATTGAGAATTAGGTCCAATGATCTTTTGATGACCCACCACTTCTGAAAGATTTTTAGGCCGAAGTACTTCAGCCAGAGGGGCCCCCATCAAAGTCTTATCTTGTGGGTTAAGGCCTATCGGGTCGGTGTTTGAAGGGTCGGGGTTTAAATCAAATAATTCTGGCTGATCCATGTTAAATGACTTACCCTATTAAAAACATTAAAACAATCCCGTTGGAGAATCACTATGAAGAATATTAAGTTTTACTTGTTAAAAATAGACCACTTACTTACAGTGTTATTGCTTTCAATCACATTTTTTTTATCAATTCCAACGATG
>DAIRER010000006.1:0-16112 GCA_036795495.1 Pseudobdellovibrionaceae bacterium
CATATAATTAAGAGTATTAGAAAGATTCTTGACGCTCAATGAAATAATACTTAATTTCCTCAAAATGATAATAAATGAGACAAAAATCCAACAAAATCCCCATATTCCGATCATGGTTCATGAAATCCTTGAAATGTTTTCCCATCAAGGAAATCAGGATCTTCGCTATTTAGATGGTACCTTTGGCCGAGGAGGGCATTTTTCAGCTATAAAACAGGCCTATCCAGGGCTTCACTGTGAGGCCTTCGATCAAGACGAAGAAGCCATTCAATACGCTATTAATAACTTCTCGACAGAGGTCCAGAGCGGCCAATTAAAAATACATCATGATAACTTTTCTAAAATTAAATGTTACAATCTAAAGGAATTCGATTTTATTTTATTGGATTTAGGGGTTAGCTCTCCGCAGCTCGATCAGGGAGAACGGGGTTTTAGTTTTTATCATGATGGACCATTGGATATGAGAATGAATCAAAAACAAGAGTTTACAGCCGCAGATATTATTAATGAATACAGTGAAGAAGACTTAATTACTGTTTTTCAGAAATATGGTGAGGTTCGAAAACCTTATCGTGTGGTTCGAGCCATAGTTCATGATCGAAAAACTAAGCCCTATAGCAGAACCAGGGAAATATCCGAGCTCATTGCTCGAGTGGATGGCTGGCGGATCAAGGGTCAGCATCCTGCAACTCAGTATTTTATGGCTCTGCGGTTGCATGTGAATCGAGAGCTGGACGTACTTAGTGAGTCTTTAAGGAGCCTTATGGAGTTATTAAAGCCAGATGGAAAAATGGCTGTTTTAACTTTTCACTCTTTAGAGGATCGTATTGTTAAAAATATTTTTAAGGATTCCAAAGATTTGGGGTCTCTCGTAAATAAAAAAGTAATTGTTGCCTCAAGGGATGAGGCACTTGCAAACCCACGCTCTAGATCTGCAAAGCTGCGTGTGTTTCAAAGGAGTACTCAGGATGAGTCTACATGCGATAAAGCAACTTAAACCATTTTTAAGCGTTTTATTTATTATTAGCACTTTGTTTACCTTAGCTTTTTTTCATATTGAAGAGCGACGGATTGGCTATTCAATTTTAAAAGTTCGAAAAGAATTTAAACGTTTAAATGAAGAACTTAAAAAGAAAGAGGTTGAGCTCGCACGACGGACTCAGCCCCAGGTCCTTGATCAAATTGCTCAAAATCAACTGTCACTTAAAAAAACTCAAAGTGGGCAGGTGATTTATTTGACCGTGGATCAAGAAGATTTAATAGAGTAGTTTATTGATTTTTAAAATTCAAGGGAGTGAATTTGAAAATACGTATAGTCATTTTATTCTTAGGTGTACTTTTGTTATGGATTCTTTTGTTGTCTCGGGCTGCCTATTTGCAGATATTTCCAGATCAACGATTAACACAATTAAAAGAGCGACAATATCAAACTTTAGTGCGTATTCAGCCTCGTCGTGGAAGTTTATTAGATAGAAACCATCGAGATTTAGCTGTATCTGTAAAAAAATATTCAATTTATGCCGATCCCAAATTAATTGAAAAGCCTAAAAGAGTTGCTAGAAAGCTTTCAAAACTTTTAAAAATGAATGAAACAGAAGTTTTTGAAAAAATAAAAAATGAAAACCGTCGTTTTGTTTGGCTTTCTCGAAGAGTTGATGATGCCATCGCAAAAAAAATTGAAAATCTTAATGAGTCAGGTGTTGGTACAGTCGAAGATTGGAGTCGTATTTATCCAAATGAAAGTCTATTGGGTTCAACATTAGGTGCTGTCGGGGGAGAAGGGCAAGGACTTGAGGGTTTAGAACTTAAATTTGATCATGTATTAAGAGGAGAAGAAAAAAAACTCATGGTTCCTCGAGATGCCCGGGGGCGACCTTTGTTAGAAAAGGAAATGTTATTTGCAGAAGAGCAAGATGGTAAAGATGTAAAGCTCACCATTGATTCTGAGCTTCAGTATTTTTTAGAAACAGAACTTAAAAATGTAAAAGAGACTTATGGTGCAGAGTCGGCTCTTGGGATTGTTCTTGACCCAAAAACTTCTGCCGTGCTCGCCTTGGCAAATGTCCCTGGATATAATCCCAATCAAATATCAAAATTTACAACATCAGAGCGTCGCAATCGATCTATTACAGATATTTTTGAACCTGGAAGCACTTTAAAACCCATCGTTGTAGCTGGAGCCATGAATTTAGGATTACTCGAGCCCAACACCCAGTATTTTTGTGAAAATGGAGAATTTCAAATTGGAAAAAGGGTTATCCGCGAAGCTGAAGCTCATGAAAAGTTTAAATTCTTAACTGTCTCAGAGATCATTTCTTTTTCTTCAAATATTGGGATGGCCAAAATGGCTTTGCAGATGGGAGATGTGACTTTAAATCGAGTGCTTTCAGATTTTGGAATGGGTCAAAAAACGAATGTAGACTATCCCGGAGAAGCTCGCGGGATAGTCCAACCTTTACCCTGGCCACCACATACGTTGGCTACAAATTCTTTCGGTCAAGGTATAGCGGCAACACCTTTACAAATTGCAAATGCCTACGCCGTCATAGCGAATGGTGGAATTTTACACCAGCCCTATTTTGTGGATTCGGTTTTAGATATAGATGCCGAAGTGGTTCAACAATTCTCTGCTCAGCCTGTGAAAAGAGTTGTTTCCGAAGATGTTGCTAGAAAAATGAGAATGATTTTGATGGCCGCAACCTCAGATCAATCGACTGGAAAGTCAGCTCGAGTTCCAGGATACCTGGTGGCTGGAAAAACCGGAACAGCTCAAAAAGTAAAAACCGAAGGACGAGGTTATGATCCAGGTAAATATATATCCAGTTTTGCTGGATTTGCTCCCGCGAATGATCCTCAATTTGTTATTTATGTGGCTGTAGATTCTCCTCAGAAAGAATATTATGGTTCCGTCATTGCCGCTCCGTTGTTTTCTAAAGTGGCGGCCTTTGCTCTAAAAAAATTCAGAATTGCTCCTTCGGAAGTTCAATCTCATGCTCTTCCTTTGGCCGAGCAAAGAATTAATAATTTTATAAAAACAGATTTTATAAAGCCCCCTGGATTAGACATGATCAAAACAACATTTGAAGTTAAATCCAAAACGATGCCTGAAATTAACCCAGGGAAAAGCGCAAAAAGCGCCAGTAGCGCGAACCGCGTGAATTAACCACAAACTCTCCGAATAGATGGCTCTCCATTTTACCGAGGGCTACTAACAAGGATATACTAAAACCGAGGAAATTTTTTGGAGAGTTCAAGATCTAAATAATTAAAACTATGTCCAAAAAGTGGATTGGCAATACTTAGACCTGTATAGGTTTTAGTAAGACCATGGCGTCGCAGAGTGTAGCCAATAAATTTAACCGGATTGTCGCTTTCTGTACTTTTTAAAAAAACATAATCATATTCGTGGTTGAGTCTTGCTTGCTTTACCATTTGGACATCCAAAAGTTCACTCAGATCTGTGAGCCCCCAGAGCTTTGAAACTGAACCTAAATCTATAAATTGAGGATCGTCCATGGTCGCGTACTGGATTGAGGATTTAAATTTTTTTGCATCTTTCAGGGCCAGCTTTTTTAACTGAGCCCATTCAGGGATAAAGTATTTCAAAAAAATTGACCATGTTGAAGTATCAATAACAGAAATGGTCATGGCACTTTCAATTACGTTGTGACTTTGTTGACCCTTTTTTGCTTTAGAGTAAGAAAGCACAAAATCTTCAGCCAATTGAAAGGCTGCTTGTTCAGGAGATTGTGTTTTCAGAAGTCGCAAAAGAGAGTTGTAGGGAATTCCAGAACTGATTTCAGAGTCCTCACTGGCTAATAAATATCGATAATATTTTCTCAGTTCGTAGGCCACTTCCAGGTTGGACATAAAACATGAATCCAGCCACAGAATATCCGTTGGCACTAAGATTTCTTTCAACTCTAAAATTGAAAAGGGGCCAAGGCCATCATAGGCTTTTCCATGACCATAGATAATAAATAGAGTTTTTGTCGACCCAGTAGAAGGGCTAATAAAAAACTCTTTAATTTCCTTTTTTATTTTTAAAGCCGATTCAGAAAATGATTTTTCTACAGAATATTTGGCATGAAGGACCTTCAGCTTCATTTTATCTGAGGGGAATTGCTTTTTAATGCCCTGAACTTCTTTAAGATTTTCTAGAATGCTGGTTTGAAGTTGTGGATCCTCGGGTGTATCTAAAAAAAGAATTGCCACCTTCCATAAAGAAGATGAATCAGAATTTTTAATTACAGCCAATGCAGATGAAAATGTTGAAAAAGTCAGGAAAAGAAAAAAAAATAAATTTAATTTTTTCATGGGGTTTTTGGATTATCTTCATCTCCATTAATGCCAAATAGATTTCCACTATCTATTTTTTGGGCGAGTTGTTGATAGCTGATCACAGCTTTTCCTGAAACCCAATACTCAATGGCCGTCACCAATGCCAAGCTGGAATCCTCCAAAACACTAAAATAAGTGGCCAAGCCATTGGTCAAAATATCTAAGTTCAAGGTTCCTTTAGGGTCTAACACAGATTTTTTTTGTTCAAAGAACATGGTATTGTAGTAGGGATAAGAGCTACAGCTATTAAAGTAAAAAATTTGGTATTGATTTTGATTAAATTGAATTTTAAAATTTTCTAAGGACTCAATACTCCCTATGTCGAGGTGGCCCCCAAGCCCCGAGTGCCCATCGTAAATCAAAACAGAACCTGCCTCTATAGAGTTTTTGAAAAGATAATGAAAGGTTTTGGAACTCTCTTGGATGCCGGTGGGGCCAAAGTAAAGTTCAATTGAAATATCAACTTTTCGACCATTATTAGAAGTTAATGTTTTACGATATTCCTCTAGGTAGCCCATTTTATTGCGTTTAATATTTTGTAGAGCGGGGTGAGTGGATAATTCGAGTCCTGTTTTTTTATATTTATTGGTGATTAAGAAATTACGAATAGTTAAAAATGTCCCCGCATTAATATCCTTAGATTGGTTGGGGTTTTGTAGATTTGTCGGATCGTCCATGCCTAAAAATATACGGATAGGGATTTCGTAATTTTGATCCTTCGTCGATCTCAAAAGGCGAGCATAGTCAGGAAAGGAATTGGATTGATTTGTTTTTCGAACAATTTCGGCCTTAATTCTTGAAAAATCATTTTCTTCTTTTAGAGGGCAATCTTTTTGAAAGGGGTTCCAAAAGTACCAAAAGTCCCCCTCGGCTTGATAGTGTTCATCTGTGCAGGGGTTGATTTCACCACTAAAGCCTTTTTGATAGATTTCATCTGGATTATTGGGAAGTAAAATTTCATAAAACTGGTTCGGTCCATTTTTTAAAACAATCGTTCCAGAGTAATTGTAAGAGATGCGGTAAGAATCCTCTGCAATCATTTTTGGTTTATAAATTCTTAACTTGTGATCTCCTCGTGGAACGGCGGGATGAGGGTGATTGCTCATTGGACCAAAAAGATGAGTGAGCTGCCTTTCAATTTGTTCACGTGCCATTTCTGTCGTGGGTGGTCTCATCGACTGCATTTCGACCCAATGCGAGAACTTCATGGTGGCTTCACTAGAGTTTTTTGCAGTATAAAGTTTGTGTTCGCTATTCTGAGCTGGTTGCGCCATTGAGGCGGAAAGAACCATTGTGTAAGAAAGAATTAAGTTTATTAAATTCATGTATACCCCCCCCAGGATTTGTCTACGAAACTATTTCTGGTTCGTATATGCGTTGATTCATTCCGGATTGGCAAGTTTTAATTTGAAAAAAAAGTAACTAAAATGTGAATTCATTCATTGCTAAAGTTTAACTTAAAAGTAGTCCATAAGATTTTCTAATGTATTAAATCAAAATATATAAATAGTCTTTAATTGAAAGTTCTAATATGTAGGGATCTATAAAAGAAGTGGGGGTCAATAATGTTACAAAAAGTTTTTATATCTCTCTTGATTCAGTTTTTTGCTTTGGGATCTTTTGCGAGAAGTATTTCTTGCGATAAAATCAATCTTCAAGGCAGCTACAAACTTAAAATTGATGAAGGTGTCTTTACAGACTTTTCTGATTATGCTGAAAAGTACTTTGAAAGTGATTATGTTCGATTTTCTGAATTAATAGATACTGATACAAAAATTATCCAATTTTATCCTGAAAATATTCAAACAGCTTCTCGTGAAGGCATGACAAAAATCAAAACCAATGTGGCTCGAGAAGAGCTGCAAAATATGAAAGCAGAAATTGTAGGCGGAGTTCGTGGGGATTTTTGCTCTTTAGAAGTCTCGGGCGTTAAAACAGTAAATGGCCAGTCGGTGGATTTTTCTGAATATTATTTGATTTTAGCGATTAACTTTAAAGGTGAGAACTTTTTCTGGTTGGGCCACCCCAATGAAGCAGGAAAGCTTGTGGCCTATTATAAATTAACTAAAATGAACTCTAATCTAGTGGCTTTATATCCTTAGAATACTTCTTTAAGTTTTAGATTTCGTTTCTTAGAGGGCATTTTACGCCCTTTTTCGATAGCCGCTTTTTCAATATTTTTAACTTGAGGAAGGTCTGATAGAAAAATTCTAGAACAAGCGACGTCATTTAAAAGCACATATTGCCCGGGCTTTAAAGAATCAAGTTTAAGTCTTCCGATGCTGATCCGTTGAAGTTTCAAGACATCATAACCAATTTTTGAAAACATTTGTCGAATCTGTCGGTTCTTCCCCTCGCTGATAATGATTTTATACCAATCATATTTTGATGAGCTTTTTCCCTCTTTTACAGAGGTCTTTTCTATATGTTTGGCGGCCACTCGGCCCCCAATAATGCTCACACCACGGCGTAATTTTTCAATTTGTGCAGGAGTGGGTTGTCCATTCACTTTCACTAAATAGGTTTTGGTAACCTCCGACTTCGGATGCATAATTTTTTGAGCAAAATCACCATCATTGGTGAGTAGCAATAAGCCTTCAGAATCCCAATCCAATCTTCCCACAGGGAAAACGCGAAAAGGGATATCTTGAACAAAGGACTTAATTGTAGGTCGATCCAAGGGATCCTCAAGTGTGGTTAAAAAACCTTTGGGTTTATTGAGAAGAAGATATAACTTTTGAGTGACCGGCTTTATGAGTTTTCCATCCAAAGAAATCTGATCTTTATTTGGAAAAATACGGACACCCAATTCATAAACTTTTTTTCCATTGATGGTCACTCGGCCTTCAGAAATAATTTTATCAGCTTCTCGTCGAGAGGAGACCGAACAATCCGAAAGATATTTATTCAATCGAACAGATCCATCATCGACTCTTGCAACTTTCGGTGTGGACTTTCCTTGGGGACGTCGGCGTCGAAGTTTTCCTTTTAAGGTACTATGGCGCGGGATTGGTTTTGAAAGTTCTTTGAGTTCTGGTTTTCGAGGGGACTGAGGGTGAGGCATTCTTCAAGGTCTCTTTTCTTGGAATTGGTTTCTGATCTGAGGTCTCTTATCAGGATCCCTAGAAGTTTGTCATCTATAAAAGCAAGTTCATAGGCGGTTTGAGCATTCTCTAGAAGATTTGGAGCCCAGGAAAGGGCCTCTCGATCTCCTGCTTGAATCAGTTTTACGGTTCTTTCAAGCTTTTGAGTGAGTTGTTTGTAAAAAGAGTCACTGTTTTTATCAAGAAAATACTGTTCAATGCGTTTTAAAGGGTAGAGAAGTCGCAATTCTGTCTCTAAGGGAGTGAGGTTCCACTCATGCATTCGTTGAAACATAAATCCTCGAGAGATTCCACCTTTGATTTTTCCAGAGTCATAGTTAAATTGTCCTAAAATATAGGGGGAAATCTCAACTTTATGAAAAAAATGCTCACTCAATTCAAGTGTGGGCGTATAGTGAAGGGTTAAGTCATCTCGTAGTGGGCGTAGCATCCCTTCATCGATAATAAATTTTCGATCAATACTTGTAACTGAAACAGAACCATCCTCGTGAAGAATAAAGGCCAAAACTCTTTTGTTTTGATCGTTTACGAGCTTAAGTCGTTCGTTTTTGGATTTTAATTCGGAAAAATAATTTTCAGTGACAGTGAGAAGATCCTCTTGGCGTTCAATCTCGATCAACTGAAGTTGATTGGGCCATCGAATGGCCTGGGTGGCAATTCTCAATCCATAGGTTTTATTGAAATTTTCGATTATAGATTCAATTTCATGGCTGAGTTGTGTTTTATGATCTGCCCAGTGGGGGAAAATTAAACAATGGCGAAAAAACTGATTGATCAGGTTTTCGTCAACGGGCTCATGGGGCGGGTGAAAACTTTTAAGGTAATTAAAAAAGGTTAACTTCACAGGAGAGGTCTGTGGCTTCAGTTCATTTACAAATTGAATCAATTGAGAGTTTTTAACCATATTTAAGTGTAAAAACAAATTGTGCTTCTAGTCTAGAAGAAATATCATTATTTTTAGTCTTAGGATAACTTTTTTGCTGGAGGTGGATATGGAAGGGTTAAAGCGACAGATGAATTCTGATTTTTTTTCTGGAAATAATATTGCAGGAGCGGGTTCCGTTGGGGGAAATTCTTCTGGGTCAATGGGGCCTGTGGTGGATTCCAATATATTAAATTTAGATCGTCAAGTGTTTGAAATGAAAAAAAAACAAGAGCAGGTTCATGAGCAAGTAAATTCTTTAATGGCTCAATTTAACGAAGCTCAGAAGAATAATCTTCTTAAATTTGATCGGTTGACGGGGGCTTTGGTTAAAATTGAACAAGGTCATAACACCTTGGTTCTTGAGGCTGGACAAAAAATCACACAAATGAATCAAAAGTTAGTGGATCGAAAATCCTTGGATCAAAAAATTCAAGAAATGATGGACCGTCATAATAACGTGATAAAAGGTTTTGAGGTTCGATTGAATCATTTGCAAAAGTTATTGGCCGATAAAGAGGCTCAGCTGCAGGCGACACAGAATCTATTGAATGAAACTAAAATGGAAATTGCTCGATTGCGACGAACTTATTAATAGGGACTTGCCTATTTCAAATTAAATCAGTAGAGATACGCCTCTATGATTAGTACAAACAATGTGAGCCTTAGATTTGGTGGAAAAAAGTTATTTGAAGATGTGAATGTTAAATTCACACCCGGAAATTGTTATGGGTTGATTGGCGCGAATGGTGCCGGAAAATCTACTTTTTTAAAAATTTTATCCCGGGAGCTTGAGCCCAATACGGGAGAGGTTGTAGTTCCAGGAAACCTTCGTCTGTCCGTCCTTAAACAAGATCATTTCGCGTTTGAAGAAGAAACCGCTTTAAATACAGTATTGATGGGCAATGAACGGCTTTATCAAATCATAAAAGAAAAAGAGATGCTTTATTCTAAGCCTGATTTTTCAGATGCTGACGGAGAGCGCGCGTCTCACTTAGAAACTGAATTTGCCGAACTGAATGGCTGGGAGGCCGAATCTGAGGCCGGTGTTCTTTTAGCTGGTTTAGGTATTACAGAAGTTCTTCATCAAAAACTAATGAAAGAGCTCAATGGGGGAGAGAAAGTTAAAATTCTTTTGGCACAAGCTCTTTTTGGAAAGCCGGATGTTTTATTACTGGATGAACCAACCAATCACTTAGATATTTATGCTATTTCTTGGCTTGAAGACTTTTTGTTGAATTTTGAAAATACGGTGATTGTCATTTCTCATGATCGCCATTTTTTAAATAAAGTTTGTACTCACATTGCAGATATTGATTTTGGAAAAATCACAACTTACACCGGTAATTATGATTTTTGGCAGCAGGCCAGTGAGCTTCACCAAAGGCTATTGTCGGATCAAAACAAAAAAAGTTCAGATAAGGCCGAGGAGTTAAAAGCCTTTATTGCTCGATTTAGTGCCAACGCTTCAAAATCAAAACAAGCATCGTCTCGTCAAAAACAATTGGAAAAATTAGAGTTTAATGAGCTGCCGGCCTCTTCTCGAAAGCAGCCCTATATTGGGTTTGATATTAAAAGAGAACTTGGAAGCGATGTTCTTAATGTTGAAAAACTTTCTTATAATTATGAAGGGGTAAAAATTCTAAATCACATTTCTTTCAATATTAGAAAGGGCGACAAAGTCGCTCTCGTGGGTCGAAATGATTTAGCCAAAACAATATTATTAGATATCATTTCAGGAGATCTATTGCCCGAGTCTGGAACTTTAAAATGGGGGATTACAACCTCTTTAAGTTATTATCCAACGGACAATTCTAAGTTTTTCCAAGGGACTGAAGACAGTTTGGTGGATTGGCTTCGGCAATACTCATCTGAAAAAGATGAAACTTTTTTAAGAGGATTTTTAGGAAAAATGCTTTTTAGTGGCCATGAAGCTTTAAAAAAACCAAATGTCCTATCAGGGGGCGAAAAGGCCCGTTGTATGTATTCAAAAATGATGCTTTCTGGGGCCAATGTTTTGCTTCTTGATAATCCAACAGCGCATTTGGATTTAGAGAGCATTACGGCAGTTAACGAGGGTCTTAAAAAATTCAAGGGAAGTCTGGTTTTTACCTCCCATGATCACGAGTTGATTCAGACGGTTGCCAATCGAATCATTGAAATCAATGATGGAAAAGTTGTTTATGACAATCACATTACTTACGATGATTATTTGAAACTTCATCATATGCACTAAAGGGGCTTTTCATGACGTTACAACAATTACGCTATATTATGGCCATCGCTGAGCATTTGAATTTTACTGTGGCGGCTCAGTCTGAAAATGTGGCTCAACCTTCAATGAGTGTATTAGTTAAAAAACTAGAAGAAGAACTTGATGTGGTCATTTTTGATCGTTCTCAAAGAGGTGGGGTAAAGATCACTGAAGTGGGGAATGTGATTATTGAGCAAGCCAAAACAATTTTACGCGAATCGGATCGGATGCAAGATGTGGCTTCTTCTTATAAGAAAAAAGCTTCTGGACATTTTAAGTTAGGAATTATTCCGACAATCTGTCCTTATCTTATTCCTCATTTTGCCAAGAACTTTAATGTAAAAAATCCTGGGGTGCATCTGCACACGATTGAAGACAGTACAAAAAATCTCATTCACCGTCTTTCCATGGGGACTTTAGATGCGGCGATCTTGTCTACGCCAGAAGAGGCTCCCTTAGAGCTGATGGAAAAAGTTCTTTATTATGAACCCTTTGTTGTTTTTGCAAATCGAAAACATATTATTTTAAATGAAGAAAAAATAAAAAGTGTTCGATTAAAAACACTGGATCCACTTTTATTGGATGAAACCCATTGTTTGAGAGATCAAATCATTGATCTTTGTCATCGAAGCAAAAGGACGGAATTAGGGATTTCCTTAGATGCCGGCTCATTAAGTACATTGATTTCTATTGTGGATATTCAGAATGCCTTTACGTTACTACCGATTTTGGCTTTAGCGGGGTTTCCTTCGGAAAAAGTTAAAAAACAGGTGCGAGTGATCATCGATCCTATCCCTACGCGAAAGGTGAGCTTGGTTTTTAACAAGTCCTTTGTAAAAAGAACAATTCTTGAGGCCTTAGAATCCAGTATTTTAGAAAGTTTACCCAAAGATGTTCAATCGCGGGTTTCTGGAAAGTATTCAGTATTAGAACCGAGTTTAGAGCATTTTGAAGTGTAATCAATCTATTAGGAGTATTTTCTTAACAAACCAACAAGGACTCCGCGAATTTCAACCTGATGGGGTAAATACCAAAAAGAGGTCATTGTTGAATTGGAGGGACGAAGTTCTATCCATTTTTTTCCCTCTTTTTGTGAGGTATGGTAGCGCTTCACCGTGGCTTCATTGTCAACAATAGCGACCACAATTTCCCCAGTGTTTGCATAGGATTGCTGCTGAACTAAAATAATATCCCCATTAAAAATACCGTCATCAATCATGGACTGACCTTGCACTTTTAAAGCAAAAGTTTTTTGGGGATTCCGAATTAGAGCGGAGGGGGCATCAATGTACTCATCATAAGCAAAGGCCTCAAGGGGCTTCCCGGCAGCAACGGCACCCAGGAGCGGAAGAGAGAACAAAGACCCATCATTAGTAGGGAGGGGCGAGGGCATCTGTGATTCATTAGGGGGCGTTTTACAAAGAAGCTGTAGGGCTCTTTTTTGGTTGCTACCGGGAATTTGAATGTATCCTTTTCGTTTTAATTGTCGAAGATAGTTTTGAACAGAGTTATTCGAAGCCAATCCAAGGTACTCACGAATTTCATTGTAGGAAGGGATAACTCCTCGGATTTTTTGATGCCGTTGAATAAACTCAAAAACCTTTGTTTCTTTCGTCGTCAATGGAATCAGTGTTTTAGTTGTTTGCTTTTTTTCACTCATGAAATTCATGCTATATGTAAGTTATATGTAAGTCAATAGCAGGTTTTATTGTCCTCTTGACAAGGCCGCTTCAAACGCCTATTTGACTACGCAAGTCAAAATTTTAAAACCAAAGCCAAAAGCCAAGGTATAGGGATGCGTCGCCAATGAAGCATGTTTTGTTTATTGTTATAGGTATTTTATTTTTATTCAGCTTAGATTCATTCACTCAAAGCTTTGAAAACTCAAGAGGTCCATTTTCGTTGAATCCCTTTATTTCAAATGAAGCGAATCAAATTGAAAGATCAAAATTTAAAATTATTTTTCGATGTGAGTCTGATTCAGAAAGTTATGTGGTTGCAAAGTTAAAAGAAGAAAGTTCTTCTTTTAAAACTAAAATTTTATTGAATAAAAAAAATCGATTCTACAACGTTGAAGACGAAGTCTCTCGTTCTGGGGACGTTTCTGAATACTCTCACCCCGATCGATTGATAAGATATTATCTTGATTGGAAAAGCGGGAGAATTAATTTAATTAACGAGCACAATGTCTTAATCTCTCAGGTGCGATGTTCAAAGGTTAAGAAAAAAAGTCATCACAAACTTGAACACTCTTTAGCCTCTTTAGCTAGAAATGTCTTAATCGGGAAAAATATATCAAACAAAGCTTTAAATCCAACACTTGCACCGTGACCTAAGTTCAACATATGAAGTTGAAGTGAGTTTTTTTGTTCTTTATAATCTAATATAATTGGCTCCAGGGATTCCTTATAGTCTATTAATTCATCTCTTTTTGCGTGTAAAATTTGAACTCTTTTATTTTTTAAAAAAGAGCTCCATAACAAGGGATCCATAAAAGCAATTGAGTTTTGAAGTTGCTGAATATCTTTAAGTTCTTTTACAAGTTGGCTCAGATCACTTTCAGGATTATTGAGAGCTCGACTGGTTAATATTTTATAAAGATTTCCCCCTCCTCCCAGAAAACTGTAAGAATCAAAAATGGGGTTTGTTCCTGCCGCCAAATATCCCAAAATAGCTCCAAGGCTTGTGCCATAGAGATTGATATTTTGAGGATCCACATAGGGGTGTGCATGTAAAAAACTATAGGCAACATGAATATCCAGTAAAGTTTGTAAAAAATGACTGCGCAACAAAGAAAGGTCTGATGTAAAAAAGCCTTCTTTTGAATTGTTTCTTTTTCCATATTGGGGAAATGAAAAAACAAAAATCGATTGTTCATCGCCATTATTTAAAAGTGTCATAAACTTTGCAACTCGGCGTTCAAGATCGATGCGATTGCGAATATGTTGAAGAATCACTGTTCCCGGTATTTTATTCTCTAAACAATTTATTCCAGTAACGGGTAAGTAAAAGTAGGCTTCGATCCAGTTGTTAGGATCTGTGTTAGGGCGTTTGTAAAGACTTTCAATTTTCAATGAAATTTCTGTACCTAAACTGGTCACGTTTTTTTTGTTTAAAATGGAAAATTGGATGTAGGGGTTTTGAGTCCTTCGGCTCTCAATGATTTGGGAGAATTCAGAGTAAAACTCAATAAATTGCTTTTTTACTTCAGTGGGGTTGGATTGTGGAGCAATCTGATAAAGTCGTTCTTCAAATTTTTTGAGATCCAGTTGGTTTAAATCTATTTTGGCTGGGGGCAGTAGAAAAAACTTTTGAACATTTGCTTTTCCAATGTGGGGTAGGGCGAGAATAAAAAAATAAATCAAGAATCTGAGATGTAATTTCATTAAGGTTCCCCCCTTATTTTATACAACTTTAATGCGTCAAATCTCTTTAGTGTGAAAGTTCTTAGTTGATTTCTTTTTGTCGAGCAAGGATTATTCATCTCAAAAGGATTATTCATTTCAAATGGTTTTGAATTTTAAAAAAAAGTATCTTATCGCCTTGGGCCTGTTTGTTTTGGGTGTCCTTTTTTGTATTCGCTATGCCTCCACCATAATCTATGATGCAGATATGAGTCAGCTTTTAGATCGGGCTCAGGTTTTTCAAGAAACCGGTCGAATTGTACCCTATGGGAATGTCGCTTCAAGTGGGGTTAAGGTTTACACTCCTGGATCTTTCTTATCCGTCGTGGTGGCTCTTCCCATGTATATATGGAACTCGCCCTATTCTGCTTTATTTGTGATTGGATTATTGCACTTTTTTGCAATGCTTTTAATTTTAAGAGTTTTAAAAGATTTTTTTGATTTTCGTATTGTTTATCTTTTACTTATTTTCTACTGGTGTAATCCTTGGCAAACCTCAGAGGTTTTTTTATGGAACCCCGCCTATCTTTATTTTTTTACAGCACTGCATTTTTGGAGCGCTTATCAAATTTATAAAGGCCAGAATTTATTTTGGACTTCTTTAATTCACGTTCTTTCTATTTTTGGAGCGCTTCAAAGTCATAGCTCTTTTGTCATTCTTGGTTTTATTTCGGTTCTTCTTTTTTGGAAAAAGGCTTTAAAAATCAGTTGGTCTGGAGTCGGGGGCGGGTTTTTATTGGGCATAGCAAGTTTAATTCCTTATTTTATAGAACGTTTAAATACATTAAATGAGCCAGAGTCGATGGCTACAAATGGGGCTTTTCTTTTTCGAGGTCTTGTTTATGTTTACCCACTCATGAAGGGGGTTTGGTATTGGTTTCGACAAGGGTCATTTGTATTTCCCACACATATTTTAAACGATGTGGGCTTTAACTGGATTTCAGAAGAAATCCAACGATCCGTGTTTAAATTGGTTTGGTTTGTGCTGGCTGCAATCATGACTGTAACAAGTTTGATTTTTTCAATCTATTCAAATATGAAGTGGGGAAAAGAAAATAATTTTTCATGGAATGTATTTTCATTTAAAAAAGAAAATTCAAAAAATTGGATTGGGTTATATATTTACAGTGCCATTTGGGCTTTGCTTTTTGCTTCGGCGCTCATACCTGCAGAAATGGCTTTTTGGCATGTCTTACTTTTGTTTCCGATAGCGGTTTTAATTCCTATTATGAAATTGTATGAATTGTGGGACTCCTCATTCTACAGACGACATATTCCTAAAATTTTAATCGGAGTTGTTTTGTACTTTTCAATTTTTACAATGGTCTCTAGTCAGCAGTCTCGAAAGCACAAATACCCAGGAAATTTAGTTGAAATGTATGAGTTAAATCATCAAAAAAGAGAGGTTCAGTGATTTATTTAGTTGTCCCTTGTTTTAATGAGGCTCATCGTCTTCCTGTTGATAAATTTTTAAATTATCAGTCAAGTGATGTTCGATTTCTTTTTGTAAATGATGGATCTAAGGATCAGACCCTGTCGGTTATAAAAGAACTCTGTTCAAAAATAAATGCAGAGTATTTGAGCTTTGATATGAATCAGGGAAAAGCTGAGGTGGTTCGCCAGGGTGTTCTTTTTCTTTTACAAAATAAAAAATTAAATGATGAAGATTGGTTAGGGTTTTGGGATGCCGATCTTGCGACTCCTCTTTCTGAGGTTCAGAATTTTATTAAATTTGAACGGCTCTATTCTGAGCAAAAGGTAGATGGGATTTGGGGTTCTCGAGTCTATCGATTGGGGGCCGTGATTCGCAGAAGTGCAAAGCGGCATTACATCAGTCGTATTTTTGCAACGCTGATGTATTATTTATTTCAGATACAAAGTTACGACAGTCAGTGTGGCGCAAAGATGTTTAAACCCCGCTTGGCTCGGGAGATCTTTCAGTCCGCTTTTGTTAGTCGTTGGATTTTTGATGTAGAAATGCTCATACGTTCTAAGAACGCAAACATCATTGAATACCCAGTCCAAGAGTGGATTGACGTCGAAGGAAGTAAAATCACCTTTAAAGAAACCTTTCGAATTTTAAAAGA
>DAIRER010000315.1:0-3227 GCA_036795495.1 Pseudobdellovibrionaceae bacterium
TCTGTTGTCTATTGTAATGTCTATTGTAAGAGTTTTTGAACTTCTTCATTCACTCTTTTTTTGTAGTCTATATATTGCCCTTGAAGATCTTTTACAGTGAAAGGAACTTCGATATCTGGCGTTACTCCAAGATTTTCGATAGGGTTTTTATCGATGCGCTCGGCTATGGACCCAGTATAGCTAAAAGACGAAAGTCCAAAAATATTTGGATAGCTGACTTGAAGGACATATCCACCGGCTCCAGCAGTACGTGTGCCTAATATCTTTGCTCTTTTATTGTCTTGCATTATTGTTGGAAAAAAATCTCCCCCAGAAAAATCAAGTTCGTTGGTTAATATAAGAATAGGTTTAGTATAATTTGCTATACGACTGGGGTTAATTTGATCCACACCAAAAATATAATAGGGATCAGTAATGGTTTTACCTTTTTCCCATTCATTGATAATAAATTGTGCATAGTTTTTTGCAAACTGTATCATATTATAATCAACAGGGTAACCTGAAACGGTACTTGTGGGCCCGCCAATATCTTTGATCATTTCTTCTGTAGATTTTCCTTTAAGTTGATCTAAGAGATCGTAGGTCTCTTGAATTTGTTTTTGTGTCAAAGTCATTCGGTGTAAAGGAGTATAGAGGGGTTGTTCCGTCAACATAGATGCTAAGGCATATAAATAGAAAACGGATCCGCCGGGGTTATTTACTTGATCAATGACCAAGGCCTCGGTGCTTTTTTCTAAATGATTAATCAAAGCTGCAAATTGCACAATGGCCTCATGGGCTGAAATCTCGGTAGAATAGCTGGCAATACGAACCATTCCTATCAATTTATTTTTTTCGTTTTTATAAATATAAGCGTGATAAAACTTTGAATCTTCGTTTTGCCATAAGATAGGCCCCAAATCTGGTAAAAAACTTTTTTTAACGCCAAGTCCATAGGGGTTGGGTGTAGCAGCTAAAGATTTGTTAATTTCAACCGCTTCTGGAAAAATCATTTGTTGATCCATAAGATGATTGAGGCTTTTCGGTTGAGCATTCATCGAAAAAGTTTTTAAAGATAGGTCTTTTAAAGGATTTGGTTGAATTCTGTAATTTTCAAAAACGGGATCTTGAATTCTTTCTGGGGTGTAGTTCCAGGCTAACTGAAAAGATTTTTTTTGTTCAGTCCCCTTGGGTAAAATTTCGATCTTTACAGATCCTTTGGGGACCCATTGGGCTTTAGTGCCACGACGGTTCGTTAAAAAGAGAGTGGCCAGAGATTCATCCGTAGATTTAACATTATCACCCGAAGACTTTACAAGTAAATCTACAACTTCTTGAGTGGGCTTTCCATCAAAACTGACAAGTTCATCACCGATATTGAATGGAAAAGAAGAGTTAGGAAGTTTTTCACGATCAATATAGACAATGATAAACTGATTTCCAGCTTTTTTTACAGTAAAGGGGAGACTCGCTTTTTCTGAAGAAATAAAAGAAAAACCAACATGATAATCCTTAGCAGAGTAAAAAAACTGACTCAAAAGGCGTTGATAGTCTTTTGTCGTTGTTTGCGGTGTGATTTGATTTTTGAGATCAGCAATGGATTCTTCAATGGACCATTTGGCATAATGTTTTTTCCAATCCTTAGGTGCGTAGGATGCCTCAAAAATAGATCCTATAAAATCAAGATTTTGTTTCATCAGCTCCGCGGACTTCTCAGAAGCCAACGTGGAGCTCTGTAGGCCAATAGTAATAATGACGGAAACAATAGATAACAATTTTGTAAAAGACATTTTCACCCCCCTAGATGAACTTAAGGGTGTGTCATTTTTTCTTTTGATCTGCAAGAATTTTTTAAAAATTTAAATGAGTAGACTTTCCGCATCTATTTTTAATTTTAAGCCGCGCTGGAGCAGTAATTCTTCTTTTAAATCTACAAGTTGGTAACTGTTGAGGATATTCTGTATCATTTCCTTTAATTGCAATTTTTCAGTTTGGGTGACCTGCAAATTTCTCTTTTTAATTAAAAAACTCAGCCCTGTAAGGGATTGATATAAAGAATAAGAAAGATGTTGGGATTTATCTTCTGAAAGTTGACTCATAGTTTCGAATAGTTCATTCAAATAAGGCTGAATATCCACACGAGAAGATTGTAAACTTATAATATCTAAAATTTGTAAATTGGATTTAAGTTGATGTTCTTGCCAGCTCGTAGAGGTAATATAGCTGGCTGTTAAATTCTTTTTAAGATCATTTAGGAGTGCTCTTTTTAAGTTTAAGTATTTAAGTTTTTCATCTGTGGAAGACGACAATTGGGCTAAAAAACCCAAAGAAATCAATTTCAATCTATCTGCAGAAAAAGAAATTTTTGTGTTTATAATTTTTGATAATTTTTTAAATTCATCTTTGTTTTCGTCAATTCTATTTATCAATTTAAGGAAATAATTTTTAGATTCAGGTTCATGATTGAGCTTCATTTCAGCATATCCCAAATTAAGTAAAAATTTAGTGCTGTTTGTTGAGTCGGGTTCAAGCTTTAGGAGTTCAGAATATAGATTTTTTGCTTTTTGAAAATCACCACTATAAAGTGCATTGAGAGCCACTTTGTCCAAATAGGGCCGTATCAAATTTAAATTGGAGTGTTTTAGTTGTTCAATAGGAAATGATTCCAGAACCTTTTGAGCTTCAGCATACTGTGAAAGTTGAAAAAGGGTTTTTGAATACAAATAACGTAATTCGCTTTCGCTTTTTTGATCAATAAAACCTAACTTCATTCTTTCTTCAAAGTACTTTGCACTTAAACCATAATCGTGGGATTTAAGGTGAAGGAGTCCCAGGTTTGTCAAAGCAGAGGCTTTTATGCGATCTTCATCCTGTGCAAGATCTAGGGCTAAAGTTAATGAACGGTGAGCTTCATTGTAAAGATCTTGAGAGAAATTTAAACCTTCGACACTTTCCATAAGCAATCTCAATCGAATATATCCTTGAGCCAAATGCCAAAGAGGTTTTGAGCTGGCTTCTTTCATTTTTAATAGAAAGTCTAAGGACTTTTCTAGATTCTCTTTATCTGGTTTTTCAAAGAGTAAAAACAGGGCTTTCGCAAATAATACATTATCGTCAATAAAGTTTTTATCTAAAAAAAACTGATAGCGTTCTTGCAATTTATGACCTTCTCCAGAGGCTTTCATATTTTGAATATAGCCAAAGTGAGATTCTAAAGAATCAGTCATAGTGATCGCTCCATAAAAATG
>DAIRER010000316.1:0-3211 GCA_036795495.1 Pseudobdellovibrionaceae bacterium
GGGTTCAAGAGCAGCACTCAGTTCTGCTTTATGTTTTTCTACAAAATTATAAATACCTTCAGAGAGAAGACCATTTTTAAATCCGAATTGAACCGACTCAGCAAATGTTTTTATCTTTTGCGAGCGGACTTCTTCTTCGATATAAAGCCCCAAAAGGCGGGCTGCAAGTTTAGAATATTCGGGTTCTTCGCCAATCAGCAGAGACGCTGTCTGAATGCTGAGGTTATCAAGTTCATTGGTGCTTGCGCCATCGTAAAGACCACTAATCGCCTTGGTTGCTACACGCAATGGATCCACTTGACTTAAGCCTTGGCAACAGTGAGTGACCCTTTCGACGATTTTTGTAACATCCACAGGTTCAAGAGATCCGTCTCTTTTTTTAACCCGCATAATATGCATATTTAAAGAATCATTCTTTTGCATCTATAACCCCTCTTTCAAGCAAAAAAAACCCCTTCCATAAACTTAAAGCTTTGGATGAAGTCGGTATTATTATTTTTTCAGAAACGGTAACTCACTAGATATAGTGCCTTACGTAGGTGATCCAATCAATATGGCCACCTCTTGTTCTTAATTCATTGTTTGTTTTAAATTAATAAAGAATCAAGAATATTTTTCATGATGGAATGCGTTTTTTATTCATAAGCCTAAAAATTAAGCATTTGTTTTGAACTCCTTGACAATAGTCTAGTGATTATTGTGTGTGCAAAATTTTAAATTTGATTTTTAATTTTCTATTCTGTTTCTTTTAAAATTTACAATAACTGACGTTAAAACTTCTATGAGATTCATCTTTATATATTTTCGACAGAAGAGTTGAATTTTGAATATCTTAAATGAACTTACAAGAAATATAAATTTTTTACAAAGAAACGAGTGGAGTCGCCCGAGAGAATAGAACCTTTCTTTTTTGTTCTGTTTCCAAGTCTGTGGAGTTGTGTTCTTGGGATTGGTAAGATTGATTTTTTCGCAGAAAATCAATAATGGCTTGATGGGTGCCCATCTTATCGCTCGTCCAATCGGGAGCAATGAGCTCTTCCCAGCGCGAGGAATAGGCTGCCAATCGATGAATATAAACATGGGGAGAAAGATACTTTAAAAAGAGCTCTACTTTTTGGCAATAGGCCTCTCTAGAGATGGGTAAAAATTCTCCCTTATGATAAAGACTTTCTAATCCCGTATTTTTTAAGACATGCAAGTTATGAAGCTTCACATTGGAGATGGGAAGTTGATTAATGATGTTTGCTGTTTCAATGATTTGTTCGTCGGTCTCTCCAGGAAGTCCAAAAATAAGATGAATGCCAATATCTACATTCGTGTTCTTGTGTATTTTCTCAATCGCATCTAACGACTGCTGTGCTGTGTGGCCTCTTTTAATGAATAAAAGTTGATCATCAAAAAAGGACTGGACACCTAATTCAACAGATAAAAAAGATTTTTCATGGTAGTGTTGCCAAAGATCCAAAACTCCCTTTGAAATGCAATCAGGGCGAGTTCCAACAACATAACCCTTAACAAAGTCAAATTGACTGGCCACCTCAAAGGATTCTTTAAGTGCACTTAAACGCGTAAAGGAATTTGTGTAGGCTTGAAAATAGACTAGAAATTTTTCGGCCTTATACTTTTTTTGAATTTTAGAATGGTATTGCTCGATCTGTTCTTTTAAATTCATTTTAAAAGAATTGGCATCGGCGCTAGACCCCCACACATCACAAAAAATACAAGTTTCCATCCCTTTTATACCTTCGCGATTGGGACAGGAGTCCACAACAGATACTGGGATTTTATATACTTTCCCCCCGAATTTATTTTTATAAAACTCTGAAATTCCAAAATAGGGGAGACCCTTCCAATTTTTTTCCATAGATCTATTTTTTTAGAGCTGATAAGAAGATAAGGTCAAGGAGTATTGAAATGTATACAAAGTGGTCAGACCTGGGATTTAAACTTGAAAAAACACACGATGGCAGCCCAACCCTTAGACAATTGAGTTTACAAAATGAGTCCATGCATCACTCGGCCGGGGCGTACTCTGAGACGGAATTTATTTATACCCCATCTATTTTAAAAACAGCTCAAACCGTAGGTAAACCCCATTTTTTTATTTTAGGTTTAGGGCTTGGATATATAGAAATGATTATTGCTAGAGAGTGTTTAAAATGTAACTTGGACCCCCTCGATGTAAAAATCAGCTCCTTTGAGTCTTCTGAGGCCCTACGCATTCTCTTCTGGCGGTGGATTTCGGATAACCCTGAAGGCGTTTTAGATGATAAAAATGAATTCTTTCCTGTTTATGAAGAGATTCTACAACGTGTAGAGCCCGTAGCCAGTGAAAGAAGTCATATTAAAGAATTTTTAAAACTGAGTTTCAGTACCTTTCAGGGGCTTAATGGGGCTTTTGGTGTTGATTCATTTCCTAAATTAAAATCTATAAATTGTTATCTTTATGATGCTTTTAGCTCCAAGACGAATTTGGAATTGTGGACTGAAGAGTTTTTATTTCAATTTATAAACTCCTCAAAGTCCCAGTTTTCATTATTTTCGACTTACGCCTGCACTGGTAATCTAAAAAGAGCCCTAAAAAGGTCTGGGTTTCAACTTAATATTCAAAAGGGATTTTCTGGTAAGAGGGACTATACACAAGCTTCAGTCATCGTTTAATCATTAGAAAATTTATTTACATACTCAATAATTTGAGTTTTAAATTCCAATGGCAACCCTACAAATTTTAACCCCGCGTAACCATCTTTACCCACATATAAAACTTCAAATTGTGAAACGATCTTCGAAAATAAATTTGGAGAATCTAGAGTTCCCTTAAAGCGATCTCCGATACGGACACTTTTGGCTTCAACAACTCCCGTACCACCTTCACTAATTGTAATCACTTTAACATCAAAATTTCCCTTAGCAGGACTTTCGCAGTGAAGGTTCCCTATAATGGGAACTCGGGGGTGAGATCTTCTCGAAACACCTAAGGTGTCGACAATACGATTGACAGCAAATAGGTCCTTCCATTTTTTTTGTGCGTCCATCCAAACTTCAATATTATTTAGATCTTTCAATGATTTCAAGTAATCTATAAGTTCATCATACTTTAATAAATCTGATTCTTTGCCTTCGACTCGAGCTCTCCAGATGGATTCTTCAATATCTTTTTCCGTTGAAACTTGAAGCATTTGATGTTGTTTGTTTTTCCACTTTGAAATTT
>DAIRER010000317.1:0-3202 GCA_036795495.1 Pseudobdellovibrionaceae bacterium
AGAATTTTTTCTTGGGCTTGTGAATGAGGAACACGAATAGAAAATTCTGAAAATTTATCCAGGTTTGTCTTAATAAGGTCTAAAGTTCCATAAGTGTTGTCATTTAATTCAAATGTCCATTCTTCATATTGAAAAGGGCCAATCTCTGTTGTCTGAATTTGATCTAAAGAATGTCCAAGATCCGATAAGATCTTTTTTTGTAAAGGCGACCATTGGGTTGTAACTGACTTGCTTTTGTTATTAAGTTTGCAAGCTATTTTTATTTTCTCTGAGTAGTGATCCCATTCACAATCTAAATCTTTAATATTTTGAAGTGCCGACGGAAGATCTTGGACGAGATTGAAGGACATTTTTAATGTCGTAGCGTATTTATTTTTAGAAGGGTCAAATTTAGATCTTAAAATAAGACCTTGATTGAGATAATAATAATCCTGTCGATCAAAAAAACTAACACTTCTTTTCTTATTAGTTAGGGTTTTGAAATTCATTTTATTGATGAAAGCCAATGGGGGTTCACAAATGGCCCATTGGAGCTCTGCCATTTCTGGGTTGAGCTCCAATGAAGAGCTAAAAGCCGTCCCAATGTGGGGCGTAGAAAAAATAAAAAACCAAAATAAAATCTTTGTTTCTTTCACCAGAGCATCTTTTCAAGATGCGAAATGGAAGTCAAACAACGACCTAAACCCGTTGATTGACTACAAATAGCGTCACAATGCGTAAAGTCATTAGTCAAATATCTATGTAAAAACAATGACTTATATTGGGACTCACTATTGCATAACTTAGAAAGTCAAAGGTAGACTGTATCAGTCCTCGTGAATAAAAAGGAGATCTAATGAAGAAAACACATTACAGAGTCTGTCATGTGTGTGGGGGTCTTAACATGAAGGAAGAGGGTTTAGTGAAGCAATGTGAACATTGCCATCGACAACTCTCGAGTTTTTATTTTTTTGATGAGGAGCGGGCTTTAGGGCTAAAGCCCCATTCAAGTCAAAAAACAGAAGAAGAGCACTATAAATCAACGGCTCTTCCCTATGCGGAGTATCCCCCAGTTGTGGGTTTAACCGCTTATTGGGATGAGTTGAAGATGAGATAGCTTAAGTCCGTTAAGCAAGGTGATGTTTCGTGATTGACCGCCTTGTGGGTTTCGATAAGACTTTAAGTTATGAAAAAAGTCGAAGAAAAAAACCAAGAAAAAATCACGTTCGAGAATCTGACCCTTAACGATATTCAAAAGGCCAAGGATCGGCTTTCTTTGATCGCATTAAAAACCGAGATGGGATTTTCAAATAGTGCTTCTACTTTATTAAACAATAAATCTTATTTTAAATTCGAAAATCAACAGAGAACGGGAAGTTTTAAAATTCGTGGAGCTTATAATAAAATTGTAAATCTAACCGAAGAAGAAAAATCAAAAGGTGTGATCGCTTGCTCTGCTGGAAATCATGCTCAAGGAGTGGCTTTAAGTGCAAAACTCCTCAATGTACAATCCACAGTCGTAATGCCAGAAACAGCTCCCTTGAATAAATTGATGGCAACTCAGTCCTATGGTGCTCAGGTTGTTCGTAAAGGCGAGACCTTTGATGAAGCCTTGACTTATGCTCGCGAGTTAGAAAAAGAAAAAAACTTTACGTTTGTACATCCCTTTGAAGATCCCCTCATCGTTGCGGGACAGGGGACCTTGGGTCTTGAAATTTTAGAGCAACTTCCCGATATCGATCATCTTGTTGTTCCGATTGGTGGCGGTGGATTAATTAGTGGCATTGCACTTGCTATAAAAAGCCTAAAACCCAAGGTGAAAATTTATGGAGTCCAGTCCGTGCAAACTCCTGGGATGGTGGAGCTCTTTCACAAAAAAGAATATCAAAAAAGAAATTTTAGAACTTCTACGATTGCTGATGGGATCGCCGTAAAATCGCCCTCTTCTATTTTATTGAAAAATTTTATTGAGAAATTCGTAGAGGACATCGTCACGGTAACCGATGATGAAATCGCAGAGGCGATGGTCTATTTGCTGGAACGAGCCAAAACACTTACAGAGGGCTCTGGTGCCGTCGGCCTTGCGGCGGCGATGAATCAGAAAATCAAACTCTCGGGAAATTCTTGTTTTTTATTGAGTGGGGGGAATATCGATTTAAATATTGTGTCTCAGGTCATTCTGCGGGGGCAAATTAAAAGATCTCGATTGATTGAAATCTCTGTTCTTGTGGATGATTTGCCGGGCAATTTAAGCCGACTGACTCAGCTGTTTGCTCAAGAAAGAGCCAACATCTTAGAAGTTCATCATGATCGTGTCGGCGGGGAGCTCTTTTTGCGCGAAACCAATATTGATTTTATTTTAGAAGTCAGCGGAGAAGATCATATTGCAAAAATCAAAAATGCACTATTGAGTGCCGGAATAAGAGTGAGAGGGTGAATTGAATTGGACTTTTTAAGTGCAACACTTAACGGGTGTCGATTGAAAGTGTATTTACAGCCAGGTGCCAAAAAATCTGAAATTATTGGTCCACATGATGGATATTTAAAAATTAAAATTAAAGCGCCGGCCGTTGAAGGTAAAGCAAATCTTGAATTAATTTATTTTTTATCCAAACTATTTAAGCTAAGGCAAAATCAAATTCAAATTGATAAAGGGGAGCTTTCCCGAAAAAAAAACGTTCTGTTTGAAGAAGTCCTATATGAAGATATACAAAAAATATTAAGTACATTGATATAGCTATTCTACCTCGTTCCGCCTTTCGCTACGATTTTCCAATAGAAGTTTGAATGAATAAAGTTTCTCCTGTTTTTACGTCTTTACGTAAAAGATCTTCACTTGGATTTTTAATATCTTGTTCGTTCCATTGGATATGCGCAGGAGTGAGTGTCGCTCTGGATTTAGAATAATAGTTTTCATAGGGTAATCCGAGCGTATTTATTGAAAGTGTCATTTCTTTTAAAAACTTTAACTTTAGACTTAGGCCCATTCCATGCTCAAGAGTTTGATGCGAGGAGGGTTGAATTCGAAAGTTGAGATGTTCAAAATGGAGGGGTAATTTTTTTTCTAGGTTTTCAATAGAAAGCTGTGGGTCCATTAGAGGTAAAGGGTGTGGATCTCCTGCAAATTGAATATCCCACTGCGTGGTGCGATTGCTTAAATGAAGAAATACAGAAGGGGACCCAAGGCTTAAAGGAAATTGGTATTTGGGCAATTGAGAGAGCG
>DAIRER010000318.1:0-3196 GCA_036795495.1 Pseudobdellovibrionaceae bacterium
TTTGTACCTCCCACACTCAAAACCTCTCTTTGGGCTTCTGGGTCATTGAGCGTAATTTTGTGAAGTAACGGTTTTATCGACGGTTAAATAGGAAAGTCAACTAGAGAGTTTGAAGCTTTTGTCGAACAAAGCTTTCTGCCGCATCGACAACTTCAAAAAGTGACAGTTCTGTGGAGTCAATTACAAGCGCTCCTTCTGGAATTTGTAAAGGCGCCACCGTTCGATGGGTGTCTTGATGATCTCTTTGTTTTTGACTCTCTAATGTAAGATCCTTAGACATTCCAAGCTCTTGGGCCCTTCGAGTCGCTCGATTTTCATGACTTGCAGTAATATAGATCTTTGCAAATGCCTCTGGAAAAACGACAGTTCCACAATCACGCCCCTCAGCAATCAGACCCTCTTTACCCTCAGCACATCGACGTTGACCACTTAATAAGGCTTCTCGTACTTTTTGATGAAAACTGACCTGACTGGCTTTACTCCCCATGTCATCCCTGGAAATTTCTCGGGTCACATCTTGGTTTTTAAAGAAAACATGTGTTGATTCCAAAGAAGAACGAACTTCCCAAACAGGATCCAAGGCTAATTTTGCAAGATTTTCCTCATGATTCAGGTCATAATTTAATTCGGAGGCCACATAAGCAAGTCCACGATAAAATGCTCCTGTTGAAACCCACTCCCAACCCGTCCCCAGTCTTTTGGACAACTCGCGACTCACAGATGTTTTTCCAGAAGCTGCGGGGCCATCAATTGTAATAATTTTCTTCATGGCTGTCGTATCTATCAAGACTCATAGTTCTTGGCAAGTGAAGACATTAAGACATGTTTAAGATTGAAAAATAACTAAATTCAAATTAATATAAACAGATATTTTAATCGGAGACCGTCTTGAAAAGTTCTATCGGCATGCATATCGGAAGCTCATTTATAGAGACCACTCAAAATAAAACTCATCATCGGATTTATTTTCCTAAACTAGGATTTAAAAACTCCGTCAAACAGATTTTACAAAATTACTCTATTGATCCAAACACAGATCTTATCATTTCTTTAGAATACTTAGAGAAGATTTTATTCACAAGACTTGGCGGATCGGTGGCCCAGTTGGTAACACGTGGTTTTGAAGACTTTCTTCTTCTTAAAGAGGCTTCTTATAAAACAATAACACACTTAGGAAATCCAGATCTTATTTTTCCCATTAAAGAACGTCTTTATGCTGACGGAAGTATTCACACTCCGTTGAACCTAGAGGATCTTGAGTTTATTGAAGCCAAATTTACGATGATGGAAGTTAAAAAAGTAGCGATTCATTTTCTACATGCAAAAACAAATCCCACACATCAAAATCAAGTCGCAGATTATTTTAAAAACAAAGGCTACGAAGTCTATCTCCCCAGTACAACACCTCTAGTGGATGAGGGCGCTCGATGGCATCGCAACCTCTTAAATGCCTCTCTGAAAGGGTCCTTTGATGAAATTAAAAAAGAATTAACCGAGGCCCTTCAGGATCGAATGCAGCCCCATCAATTTTATTTTTCAAGTGCCAAGGGATTAACATTTCAAGACGTCGCTGCTCAAATATCATCTTCTCTTTTAGGCTCTTATTTCAATCTTAAAACAAATGCAAAAAACTTTTCTACAAACGATGTATTATACCTCGGTATGGAAAAATTTTTCTTTATACCTAAAAATGTAAATTTGAATCTGAATTGGCAAAGTCCTTGGGGACTACTGGAACTAGAGCACCCACAAATTAAGGTTTTGCCATTTAATATAGCCTCAAATCTTAAAATAGATGTCTTTCAAGAAATTACTATTGAAAAAAAATTAGGTGTCTTTGACCCTGGACCCATAGCTTTTGGAAGAGGTTTAAATTTAACCCTTTTGGATCTATGGATCGGTGAATTAATAGATTTAAAAATTGATGGTTTAACTGACAATATTAAGCCACAAATGATGTCCAAAATTACTAACACACTTATGGTTCTAGCTAAAATGGCAGAAAAATCGTCCTATAGTCCCACAGAACTTTCTCAACTTTTGAAAAAGCAAGTGATTGAAGAAATATGGATACAAATAGCACCCTGGCTCGAAAGTGAAAATTTTGTGATTGCTGGGCCGTTAGCTCCCTTAGTGACTCATCAGTTTCAGTCTTTTTCAAAAAAAATTAAATTCATCAATCAGGATTACTGGGAATCTTCGCAATTAAATTCTGGATCTGTATAAGAAAAAAATAAATAGGATAAATATATCATGAATCTCAATTTTTCTAATTTTCAAATGTTACTTGAATCTTTTCTAGAAGAAGACTCCTGCCTTTCGACGGGTTCTGACGATATTCTTTTTCTAAAGTCCAAGTCCCCAGTTCTTTTTGGAACACTTCCAGAATCAGCAAAAAACACCAAAAAGTACCTCCAGCTCGATGCTGGAGATATTGTACTATTAAATGATCCTTATAGCGGCGGTGGACCCACCAATGAATTTACATTTATTGTGATCACTCAGGCCTTTGCTGTACCTTTATATTACTCCGTTAAAAAAATCTTTGGACCACTGAAAACACCAGCAGACCATATTGAAAAAGAGGGTTTACGAATTACCCCAACTCCCATAAAACAAAAAGGAGAGATTAATATTTCAATTTTAGATGCTATTGAGGTCTTTCCAAGTACACCCGTAGGATTTAAAAACTGGATCCTTCAAGAATTAAAACAACTCTCAGATTGGGCTCAACGCTTTGAAAATGCCATAGGTCATTGCAAAACTCGAAGTTCAAAAACATTTATTAAGGATTTTTTAGAGTTTTCAAAGTCAAAAACAGAAGTTCTATTGCAAAACTATTCCAGCTTTGAAACAAAACATGAAATTAAAACAGCATCAAATGAAACTTTAAAATTAGAACTCCAACTCAAGGAAAATCGATTCAATTTTGAGTGGTCTGCTTCTTCTCAATTCATGGGTTTAAATCTTACAGAATCTCAAATATTTGGAATATGTACCGAAGTTATTTTAAGAACATTTAAAATTCCCTACAGAAATTCAGGCTGTTTTTCTTGCATTCGGGTGGTTAAACCTCATTCCTCTTTTTTAAACACAAAGTATCCAGCGCCCATGATGAGAGGAAATCAAGAAGGTTTAGATCTTATTCAAACCGTTGTTGAAGCCGCGCTCTCTCAATTGCCCAAAAACCAATTTC
>DAIRER010000007.1:0-15821 GCA_036795495.1 Pseudobdellovibrionaceae bacterium
TGCCATGATCAGCAAGTTCTAATTTGCCTTTTTTGTTTTTTTGAACACCAGGAAATGAACCCGCCTCGATACCAAAAAGTTCGGCCTCATGTAGATCAACAGGAACTTTATTCATATTGATTTCAACGATACTTTTCGCCGCACGTTCACTGAAGTAATGTATAATTTCAGCCACAAGAGATTTCCCAGAACCCGCTTCACCACAAAGTA
Organism: Pseudobdellovibrionaceae bacterium; assembly: GCA_036795495.1. Classification (GTDB taxonomy): domain Bacteria; phylum Bdellovibrionota; class Bdellovibrionia; order Bdellovibrionales; family Bdellovibrionaceae; genus DAIRER01. Next base: position 211 of record DAIRER010000007.1, read on the forward strand.
AAAGCCATGAATCGCTGGGAGCCCACCTTGCAATCATTTGTTTTAAGTTAACAATAGATGAGGATTCCCCAATAAGAGCTAAATTATTTCTTAATTTATTTAACAAATAACTTTTTTCTTCTTTTTCTTGATAAAATTGAACGATATTAACGATATTGATCAATACTTTATCCATCGAAAGTGGTTTTTCGACAAAATCCCAAGCACCTAACTTTGTAGACCTAACGGCCGTTTCAATCGTTCCATGTCCTGACATCATCACAAATTCGGTTTCTGAATTTTGAGAACGTCCCTGCCGAAGGACGTCTAAGCCTTCCATTTCTTCATTCATCCAAATGTCACAAAACACCACTCGGGGCTGAAAAGTCTGTATCAACTCAAGACCATTTTTTCCATCACTGGCTGTAGCAACAGTATAGCCTTCGTCTTTTATTGAAGCCGCCATGACATCTCGAATGGCTTTTTCATCGTCGATAATTAATATTTTTATATCTTTTTTTTGAACATTCATACATCTTCCTTATATTGCTGACCAGGCTTCCATTGTGCATCTAAAGCCACGGGCAATTCAATAATCATTTTAGTTCCTTGATTTTCATTGGGAAAGGCCCGAATAAAACCATTATGATCTTCTACAATTCTTTTTACTATGGCTAAACCCAAACCTGTACCCGATTCTTTTGTACTCATATAGGGTTCAAAAACTTTACTGCGATCTTTATGAGGAATTCCCACTCCATTGTCACTTACAATAACTTGAACCAAACGAATTTCTAAATTAAATACAGATTCAATCATAATTTTTGGATTTAGTTTTCCCTGGACAGCGGCTATGGCATTATCAATTAAATTCACCATAACACGATGAAGCTGTTCGGGATCAAATTTAAACTCAGGCAAACGTTCATCGAGGATCAGTTCAAATCTTATCTGCTCATGTGACTGTTGATACAAACGCGCCGCTGCAGAAATCACTTGGTTGAGTGAAGACTTTACTGGATGGGCTTTTGGAAGTCTTGCAAATTGACTAAATTCATTAACAAGATTCTTTAAATCCTCAGTTTGTTTAATAATCATACCCGTACACTCTTTAAAAGCTGCATCTTGAACTTGATCACCAAATTTTCTTTCTAATCGTTCTGCAGACAATCGAATGGGAGTCAGTGGATTTTTTATTTCATGAGCGATACGTCTTGCCACATCAGCCCAAGCTGCCGCCCGTTGAGCATTCATGATCGGAGACATGTCATCAAATACAACAACGACTCCTAAGCTTTCTTCTTTTTCATTTTTAAGCAAAGAAATATTAATATGAAGAGGTTTTTCTTCTTCTTCAATTTGAACTACAAATTCTTTTTCTATGCTTTCTAAACCATGATTTTTTAGTGTCTGGAAAAGCTCATAAAATGTTCGAAAATATTCTAAGGTCAACAAATCACGAACGGATCGACCAATAAAACGACTGGGTTCAATTTTTAATAAATGAGCGGCTCTGCGATTGATTGTAGTGACAATCCCTTTTTGATCAACAGAGATAACTCCTGCATTAATATTTTTTAAAATCACTTCAATGTACCGACTGTGTTGATCTAAATTTTTTAGTGAACTTTCTAGAGTTAAAGTCATTTGATTAAAACTTTCCACCAAAGTATTAATTTCATCACTGCCCGATTTAATATTTAACAGAGTATAATCCCCTCCAGAAACCCGACGTGTGGCGCGACCCAAATGCACAAGGGGAACAGAGAGTTGTTTTGCAAGATAAAAACCAAACCAAGTGGCCGCCAATAAAATCACAAGAGTGATTAAAAATAAAATAATTAAATAAATTGATTTGAGCGGTGATTCTAAAGGATTACTTTCTTTAAATTCCTCATAGGCACTGGCCACATCATTCATTTTTGAAGTCAGCGACAAGGGGACGTAGCTGGAAACAACAATGGCCCCTTTACGCCCCTCACCTTGAAAAGGGACAATCGCGCGAACTAAATTTCCTTCACCATATTGATGTATCGTGCTGGCCTCATTTTTAGATTTTATTCCCTTTTGAAGGAGCTCTAAAGAAACGGCCGGAATCTCTGCCAAAAATTGATTCGGATCTTGGACCACAATACGTGATTCAAAAAGAGAGGGGTACAGCTCAACAGCATCCAAACTAAAAATCTCTCGCATCAGAACCATTTTTCGTTTTAATTCTTTTTCGTTTGAAATATCTTTAATATTCTGAGCGACCTGATGGGCATAATGATAATTTTTCTTTTTAGCAGAAAAGTAGTAGGCATTTGTAACATCTAAAGAACTTTTCAAAACGCTAACCATTTTTACATTAAACCACTTGTCAAAACTTGAATTGATATAAAACACAGAAATAATAAACATGAGCAGTGTCGGAATAAAACTAAATGCAGCAAACGCCGCAATCAGTTTTGCTTTTAAGCTACTGCCGTAGATTTTCCCCCGTTTTTCTACAAAAGTTTTAACAACATTTCTAAAAATAAGAAAAAGCAGCAGCAGTAAAATAATAATATTAAAATTTACAAGTCCAAAAAAGAAAACACTATGCACGAAGGGCAGTTGCTGGCTTGTTGAGAATAACCGGATTTCAAACCAAGTCAGCCCAATAAACATAAGAGACAGAACTAGAACAAGACTCACTTCTCTCTTGCGTTTACGCAGTTCCTGAGTCCACTCTGTAGACGAAAGAGGATCGCTCAAGAATTCTCCATTTTCATATTTTTAATTTCTCGAAGATCCTTCAATAATCCCATCATTTCCAAAGTAACCTGAGCGGCATCTACACCTTTATTTCCGTGTATACCCCCAGCACGATCCAATGCCTGCTCCTCATTTTCAGTTGTTAAAACGCCAAAGCCAATAGGTTTTCCTTTTTCCAACATCAGTTGAGTCACTCCCCGCTCAACACTGTTACAAACGACATCATAATGACTTGTATCTCCACGAATCACCGCACCCAAGGCTACAACACCCTCACAACCTCTTTCAAAAAGAGCTTTACATGCTAAAGGGATCTCAACAGCACCAGGTACACGAACGGCCTCAATAAGAATATTTGGAACCTGTTCTAAAAAATGTAAAGCCCCTTCTTCGAGTTTCTCTGTGATTTCATGATTAAATCGAGCTGTAACCACGCCCACTTTTAAGGGAGTTGTTTTTTTTATGCTATTCGATTTTTTTAGGCTTTTCGTTTTTTTCAAATTTTTAGTTTTCATTAAAAAATTTACTCCGTAATTTCTATTTCGATTCAAGAGCTATACGATATTCAATAAGATCTACAATCGTTCCAATTTTAATTTGATGTTTTTGAGCAAATCGAACTAAATCTGGGACACGTGCCATTGAACCATCCTCATTCATCACTTCACAAATCACCGCTGCAGGACATAATCCCGCCAATCGCGTGAGATCTAAACTTCCCTCTGTATGCCCCGCCCGCTTTAACACCCCTCCGCTTTGCGCTTTGATGGGAAATATATGACCTGGCATAATGATATCACTTGGTCGAGCCTCTGGATTTGACGCTACCAAAATAGTATGGGCGCGATCGGCCACTGAAATTCCTGTCGACACACCTTCAGCGGCCTCAATACTCACTGTAAAAGCTGTTTTATTTGGGGACATATTCATTTCATCACGCACCATCATAGGCAACTGAAGTCTATCAATCTGCTCTGGAGGCAAAGATAGGCAAATCAATCCACGAGCCTCTTTTGCCATAAAATTAATTTTTTCTGGAGTCACTTGATCTGCAGCTAAAACTAAATCACCTTCATTTTCTCGGTCTTCATCATCAACTAGTAAAACCATTTTACCATTTCGAATTTCTAGAATTAATTCTTCAATTTTGTTGAACATGATAAAACTCCTTCATCATATGATGAAATGCACGGGCCATAGGATCTACCTCTAAATTCACAAGATCTCCCACTTTAAGTAAACCTAAGTTAGTTCTTTTAAGAGTTTCAGGAATTAAACCCACTGTAAAAACTAATTCTGAAAATGAATTGATCGTCAAACTAACCCCTTGTACAGTAATACTGCCTTTTTTCCAAATTAAGGGACTTAAAAAATCTGGAATTTTAATCTTTAAATCTAAAGTATCACCCATTTTTTTTAAATCAATGACTTGTCCAAGTTCATCCACATGACCTGTCACAAAATGCCCATGAACACGATCGCCTAAGCGTAAGGATCTTTCTAAATTGATCATTTTTCCAATATTTCGTTGAGGTGACCAATGAAGTACACGCAAGGTCTCAGGACCCAGGGTAAAATTCATAGTTTTTTCATTGAACGCTTCGAGAGTAAGACAGACCCCATTACAAGCGATACTATCGCCAATCTTGAGATCATCAAAATCGATGGGACGAACAATCGTGATTTGAACAGAGTTCTCTTTATTGATTTCGTCAACCAAAGGTTGCGTTTGCTCGATTATTCCTGAAAACATACCCACCTAATTTGAAAATTCCCAGGCAGATTAGTCTTTTAAAGTCTTAAATTCAAGCTTAAAGTCCCAGCAACCCTATTGACCGACCTTTGCATCAGGACTTTTATAGTCTAAAGTGTGAAACTGACTTAAAATCACCTTGGCGCCAATTTCAGGCAGCTGTGAGCTTTGTTCGACGACCCGAACTTTAGAAATCTCATCCCCAACGGACTCTACAATCACTTTAGCCACGGCGGCTTGACGGTTAATAAAGCTTCCGCGCAATTCGGAATTACAAGGCGCACCCATCCAGAAATTTTCTTCATTATAAATGTACATTTCATCACCATCTTCTATCCCTAAATCCCGGCCACCAGAAATGATCAAATATTTATCTTCGTTATAAATGACTCGCGTGTACCATTCTTCTTTAGTCAGCGCCGTGCTCATCTTATTTACAGCCTTAGTTAAACCCATTTTTGTAACTGTAGCTAACGGTGTTTGATAGTAATAATTTCCACCGATACTTAAAAGTCCCCACTGAATTCCAGCGGATATTTTAGAACTGGTTTGATCCTGAGTCACATTCACCCCAGCTATAATTGTTTTTTTGACTTGGCCATTTAAGTTTGTCAAAGGATGTAAGGCTTGCAAACTTAAATCCATTTGTGCTTTTTCGGCCTGGAAACCAAGACCCACATTTGAAACATCGTGGGATCCCCCGGGAGTAAACCCAATGGAAATACCTCCACCACCCACAATTTCATAAGAATTAACCGATCCTGCAAATTTAAATTGAGGTAAATTGGCCATGCACCAAGAGGCCCTTGATAAAGTCAATCGTACACTTTCTGGAGAACTTGTCGTACCTAGAGATAATAATAACTTTTGATCTAACTTAGATACATTAAAGTATTTTCCATCACCTGATCCAGAGGTTACAGGATCAATAATGATGGGATTGTATTTTACAGCAAAATTTTGATTTTCAGTCATAACACCAAAAATCTGTTGATTAGCGACAAATTGAAAGTCAAACACACCGCCCCCGGGTAGGGTCATCTTCGGTGATCGGATCGAACCCATTTCTACAACTTTTTTTAGCGTGCGTCCGCTCGGTTCAATGGGAGCTTCTTTTTCACAGGACTGATTTCCCATAAGTAATCCTGAAAGGGATATAAGTGCAAAAGTCTTCATGATCTTTTTTAATAACATAATTCCTCCAAAAGTTGTTTTGATGCTTAAGAGGACTATCGTCCAAAGTCGAGCAAGACTTTAGTCACTCTTCTCTCGCACCCAACCCCTGAATACATTTCAGCTTTTTACAAAGTGTCTCTTTATAAGACAGGCTATCTATTGGAAACATTTGGATTTTAAAAAAACATGAAAAAATAAATATTTTTTAGTTGCACAAAAAGTTTCATTTTTTGAAAAAAGATTTTTCACATTTTTCAAGTTTCAAAACTCAAGCTTCAGGTTTTTACATCTAGGGAATAAAAAAATCCCTAGGTCTTTTTTTAAATCTAAAAAATATGAGTTTTAAAAGAAATGGAAATTCTTTTAACTGTATATCCCGAGCTCGGGTTGCAACAAATAAAGACAATGAAAAGCTGACTACAAAATTTAGTACGCCAATTAGAAAGATTCCACCAAAGGCAGAGCTAATTAAAAAAATATTTTCCTTAAGTTCTGATACACCCATTAAACTAAATCCGATGGCTCCTGTAGATAAAGTCACATGACGAATCTCGAGGGGGAGTCCAAAAAATTTTCCAAATACAACGATATATCCCAACATCAATCCAAGAAAGATATTTGTACCAAATCCTGCTATATTTTGACGCATAAACAATGTAATTTTTTTTTGCCGATCTTCTCCAAGAAATCTTCGTATTGAGATTGAATTTTCCATAATCTCAAATTGGCGACGATACACAAACCAATTTTCAAGCCATGCCCCCAGCACACTGGCAAACCATAATACAAATCCAGTAACAATCCCATACCATAAAATCAGACTTTCAAAAGGACTATGAGCTTGAAACTGTTTCAAGGCATAACTATCTGAATAAAAATGATTTCCAAAAAGAACAAACCACAAAAGATCAAAAAGCATAACTCCTGGAAATACAAAGCCAAGATTCCCAATCACGGCGATAAAACCGGTTCGATGCATACAAACAACTTCTTCTAAAAAATCACTGATTCTTTCAGAACTGGAAAGATTTTCTAATTTATGAGCTAAAGCACTGGCGGTCATGGCTGGAGTTTTTGTAGCTAAAGTAAAATGAAACACCTGAATAAAACTAAAACTAACGGTATAATTTAAACTTGTAAACAAGCCATCGAAGAACATAGGTAGATGCAGTTTGCCAATCCCACTTTTAATTGCCGTCGTAAACACTGTAACAAGGCCTCCCCCGGCAGCACTTCGAAACATCGACCAATACTCGGCTCGAGATTTTGCTATATAATGTTCACCTGTGATTCCATTTCTTTCTACAATCTTACGTGCAATCAGATTTAAACTAGAAGCTAAAAATGAAAACAAACTAGCCCTTTGTAAATGCAATCTTGCCAGCTCTAAAATAAATGAAAAACACTCATGACTAAAAAATCGATTTTCTTTTAGAAGTTTATGAATGTGAATCAACATTTCTATTCTTGTTAAAATAGATTGAATTGTTCTGAGCTTATAGACTAGATCCACACTCAGTCCTTTGCTCTCAAGCACCGGATAAACAGTATCAACTTCATTTCGACACGCTTGAATCCATTCAGACGATAAACTTTGTGTACTAAAAAAAGATGACTTTGAAATATCTTTTATTGGCAATCGTTCCATAAACTCTACGTCTGTGACGATACCCCCCAGTCGGGTCTTTAATATAAATATAGCCGTAGAAATAGCATCTTCTTGTTTAGAACGAAAGGTCGGTAGCATTTCAATATCAATAAGGACATCGACAATGGGTTTAAAATCTTTTGAATCCAGCTGCTGAAACCATAAATAATCCTCATCAGATGTAAATATACGTTCAAAGGTTTGTTTTAAAGAATTTGCATCTCGATATCTTGGAATAAAATAAGAAAAAAATCGATCTAGCAACTCGCGTAAAAAATTATGCTGTTGTTCAAGTCCTGTCGATGAGTAAAATTCTATGGAGTTACTTTCTAACAAAATAGATTGAAGAGCTTCGCTCGCTTGGGCTTTAAGTTTGGGTTGACGTTCAAAGGTTAAAAGTAAGAATCTAACTCGAGCCGCTTCGATATGTCCCGTTTTTTGCTCAACCGAAGCTAAGGAGGCTGGTAATTTTATCCAGGAAACAAGGGACTCAAACCATTCAATTTTTTCTTCAATGGAGTGACTTGAGTTGGCACTACTGAGTATAAAATACAAATCTGCTTTTATTTTTTGAGGCAAAATTTGACTTTTTATTAAATGAAACCATCGAAACATCAGTGCATTTAATCTTGTTTTTGAATAGAGTGCAAACAGTAAATATTTTCTTGACGAAAAGAGACGATCCTTTCAAAACAAACTAAATTTCAATCAAAAGAAGGTGCTCTAATGAATTCGCTTAAATTGCATTTTATAACTTTAACTTTATTTCAAGTTATCTTTCAAACTTTATATCTCACGTCCCAAGCTCAAACACCAGTTCAAACTCCAGCGGAAGCACCGACTCAGGGAATGAATATTCCATCAAATGAAATAATGAGCTGTGAATCTCTTTCTGATCAGTTTTGTAGCGAACTTTATAGTGAAAAATCTTTTGGTAATCTAGAGAAAAAAGGAATAAAAATCTACTTAGGCTCAACTCCTCAAGAGGCTCTTTCACTTCACCGTAGATATGACATTCAAGCTCTTATCGATGCTGAAAATCACTTCAGCAAAGATCTACAAAAACCTTTAAAACCTTTACTACGTGAACTCAAACGACACCTTAGCAAAGAAGTAGATTCAAACATTTGGTTTAGAAAACTCTCGACTATCCAACGCAATATAGACGCTGTTGTTCAGGATACAGCAGAAGCTAGAACATTTAAAAAAAGGCCTGAACTTAAAAAATTGAAATGGAATCAATACCAAACTCAAGATAGAATTGATCTTCAAAAAGATCTTACAGACCTAGAGAATCATATCGTTATAGAGAAATACAAAAACCATCCCCATTGGATCCGAGCCACTCAACTTTTTCCGAAAGTAAAAACATATCTTATTGAGGCCTTAAAAGAATCCCCTCTCAGTAAAGAAATGCTGGAAATCATGGTCAATCGACTTTCTAGTGTTGAAATTGTACTTCCAATTGAAGACTCAAAAGGAATGAAAGCGGCTTCGGCCTGCGAGCGTTCGCCGATCAATGCTTTCTACTTTGATTCCGTCAATAAATTTACTATATGCCCTGGATATTTTAACGCCCTACAATCCGAAGGTGCTATGTTTGGGGTTATGGCCCATGAACTCAGTCACTCCATCGATGCCTTTTCAATTCGAAGTTTGGAATATAAAAAATCAGATCTTTTTCAATTAACAAATGATTTAAGTCAAAATCAAGGAAACCTCGATTGCTCAACTTGGGAAAAATTGAAAACGAAAGCCTTTGCAAAGGCTCCAAATTTTTATGAACTGCCTAAGGAACTCACTAAAATTACTCAATGCTTTGTTGATCCTACGAATCTTACGCCCATAAATTTAAAAACTTTAGAAACACCTTTACAATCTTTTTCAAAAAGTTCAATGGACGGAATGGCTTCTAATTATTATTTTTCTGTTTTAAGTAGTTCTCAAATTTTCAAGTTAGGAAAAAAAATTAAAAACGACTATTTTTTTCATCCTGATCTTTTACTTAAAAAAGACAATCAATATTCTGATTATAATTCGAAAAATGGAAATTTACACACCACTCATCTTTATGCCCAAGAGTTAAAGTGTGCTTTAGAAGAATTCTTAGGAAATAAAACGACATCAATTCATAAAACTAATTCAGAAATTTCGTCAGTTCAGGAAAAATTTGAAACACTGCCGAAAGACCAACAGACCACTCTTTTTGAAAGGGCACTAGCGCGCACGAGTGCATTTATTCCCAACTATTATCTATATACCTATGCTATTTTTGGTGTTGAAACTTCAGCCCTTCAATCCTACAATTTATCAAGACCCAGCGTTGAATTTTGGGCGGATTGGCTTTCTCTAAAAGCCTCTTATCGATTTCTAAAGGAATTAAAAACCCTCGAAGAAAAAAGAAACAATTTTTTAGCCGCTTCTGCAATTTTTTGTGAACCCTCTGGCTTAGATCATTTAGTCCCCAATTTTCTAAAAATTGAAAAAAGCTTCTCTATGGAAACTCACCCTGAAAGCAGAACGCGCCGCCTGAGCTTTTTTACGCCAGAAATCCAAAAGCTTTTAGAGTGCAAAATCAAAGACCCTGAGCTTCTTAAAATAAAACAATGTGAGCTTTAATTGTGAGCTCTATATAAAAAATAAGCTCACGTGGGACACTGGTTTTAGTGAGTCATTTCAGAAGCTGTATCAAAGCTAATAATATCAATATTTGCCGAGCAATCAGGCAAACTTTCAAGATGTTTTTTAACATCTTCTGGCGTAATCACACCTTGATTGATATTTTTCTCAATAAGTCTTTTATCGAATTTTAAATCCTTTAAAGCTTTATGTAATGACATGGCAACTCCTTAAACGTGAAATTGCAGACTACCCCATAAAAAGCTACCCGTCACTGAAAATTATAAATAAATCGCCCTCTGCGACAGATGAGTCTTGTCGTTTAGAGTTTAAACTCTTTAGAAATAATATTCGTGAGTTCCTCGAATTCTGCATCTGAAAGAAAATCAAATCTTTTCCGAGTCCTTTTGGAAAACCTTCCCTTATTGGAAATAATGGATCGAATGAGATTATCAATGTGACGATCTGGCATATCAACTACGGATATAATTTGTTTTTTGGCACTATCATATTTTTGTAAATATTCAATTTCCTGACGAAAATCTACATCAATAGTCTTGCTTATGCAGTCAAAAAGATACTCCGCTGCTGCTGTAAAATCCATGTATTGATAAAAATAAGAAGTTTTTTGTTGAACTGTCATGATTCCCTCTGAATCAATGTCATAATCTATGAGATCAAGAATTCTCTTAGAAAAGCTCTCCAAACAGTCATCGTATTCATTCATATTATTGAACATTGTTGACGAAACTGGAAAGATCACCCCATTGGGGGTCAATTTTTGTGAGGATAAAATTTTATGTATTAGAAATCGATGAACTCTTCCATTTCCATCTTCAAATGGATGAATGTAAACAAATGCAAAAGAGGTTATTGTGGCGATGAGAACCGGGTCCATTTTTGATTGAATCATATTTCTATAGTTCAGTAACAATCCTTCCATTAGAGATTCCAGGTCTTCCGGTTTTGGACTTATATAATGGATTTGTTCTCGTCCCGAATAAAGAGTTTCACCTACATAATTTTGTGATTTTCTATAACCTTTTTCTGCAAATCTTGAATCGACAATAGTATTTTGCCATTTAATTAAAGATTCTTTATTAATTTCTGTATCTTGATCGGCCATTTTTAATAGTTGAATAAAACGTGCTGAGCGCGTTTTATCAGGATGATCTCTTTCGATTTCAAAAGAGGATTTAGTTTCTTTCGCATAGAGATAGTAGGCAGCTCTCTCCAATATTTTTATGTCAAATGTGTCAATGACGGCAGCCACTGAGTCTCGAATACTTTGACTGGAGATTTGCTTGAGCTTATCCGTTCTGCGAATTATGGGACAAAACTGGGCGTTGCCCAGAAGGTTGTTTTCAATGTTATAGCGTTTTAATTTTTGTGCAGATGCTGTAAAATAGACCTCTGGGTCAAGTATAGGAAAATACGATTCTTTTTGAACCTCGTCGATTTCAAGTTTCCGACCCAAAAGCCACTCGTAAAAAAACCAAATAAGACGAGTGTACTTTTGGGATTTATGATTGGTAATGTATTCAAAAACAAAGTCGGAGTCCATTTGCTCGAGTAGCAGTTTTAATATTCCCAATTGAAGATCTTCATATTTAAGAGCAAATTCTATCTGGCTCCACAGACTCTCTCCTGGCCAATAACGTTTTTTATAGAATTTTGTAATGAATTGCCCCTGAGAAACTGTCTGGTTTTCACCTTTATCTAAAACATAACATAAAGTGGTAGGAGAGAGGGGCTTTAACCCCAAGTTTTTCAAATGTTCTAGAAGATAGCTATATCCCACTGGATTTCTTGTCGCTTTTTGAGACATTTATCACTTCCATATTTCCGCATTCTAGGGATTTGCCTGCCCTTTTTCCGCAAATCACAAGTGGCTCCGACAAAATCCCGCAATTTGCATTATTCTCTGCCATTTTCCCGCGAATAGCAAGCATCACCGACAAAATCCCGCAAAAAATGATTTATCCGAATCCTAAATTTTAATTCCAGTAGCGTTTTTTACTGGGATCGTTGTCCACAACAAGTCGCAAACCCGACTTGTTTTTTACAATTTTAGTTTTGGGTCGAAATCGATCCCAATAAGTCGGTAGTTTTAAATAAATCCATCCCGTAAGAAGCCCCCCAAGATGGGCTAAATAAGCCACTTCTGTTCCTTGGATAGTCGTAGTCAATAAACTTGAAATTTGAATCGCTGCTAAAATTAAAACAAAAATCTTAGCTTTCATTGGAAACATCATCATAAAGTAAATGGTACGCTCTCCAAAAAGCAATCCCCAAGCCAACATAAGCCCAAACAAGGCGCCCGAAGCACCCACCACAGGGATCTGCATTCCTATAGAACTTCCCGTGAAGAATGCATACACTAAATGACCCAAAGTATATATTAAGCCTCCGCCTAATCCAGTGGTAAGGTAATACTTTAAAAAGGCTCGTGAGCCCCATTTAAGTTCCAGCTCACCGCCCATAAACCAAAGCATCAACATATTAAATAATATATGCGTCACATTGAGACCATGTAAAAACATATACGTTAAAGGCTGCCAAATCCAAAAATCAAAAACCAATCGATTTGGAATCAGGGAAAAATAAGTGGTAAAAGGGAAATGAAAAAAATTCTCTAAGATCACTTGAAAAACAAACCACACAGCCACATTGATTATTAATAATTTTTTGACAACTGGAGTGAGTGGTATAGATCCACCCATAGAATATTTCTGATGACTCATACGGCCCCCACTTAAACGCTTTCAGTTATTGTCTTAGATTCTAACTTTTTTTCAAGAAAAATCCACGAACCCTTTGATATGTTTGATCTAGAGTTTCAACAAGTACTTTGGTCTGGGCTATGAGCGGAAAAAAATTAGTATCGCCATTCCATCGAGGTATCACATGATAATGAAGATGTTCAGGAATTCCAGCCCCAGAGGCCTTCCCATGATTCATTCCTAAATTAACAGCATTCGGTTTATAAATAGAATAAATAGCTTCAACTGTATTTCTTAATACATTTTGTAAATCTAAATACTCTTGATCACTCAAGTCTAATAAACTTCCACAATGCCGGCGAGGTAAAACTAATAAGTGTCCTGTATTGTAAGGATATTTATTTAAGATCACCATGGCATGGGTCGATTTATAAACACATAAAGATTCAAATTCGATCTTAGAATTTTCAGAAGTGCAGAACACACAGGCCTCTGAATTGGGGCCTTTTCGAACATAGGAAAGTCGTTCGGGTTTGTAAAACAGATCGCGTTTTTCAGGCCAATTTTCCATTTCAATGGCCTTCATTTTTTTAGCTGTTTTCTTTATCTTTTTATTTGCAGATTTCTTTTTAGAATTCTTTATATTCTTCTTTGTACTTTTTTTTAGTGTTGCTTTTTTAAGTTTCGTTTTAGAAGTTGTCATTTAACACTCCAAAGAATAAATTTACCATAATCCAGGCATTAACAACATGGGCTGATTGTTATACTGAAGATTCAATACCTTTAACAATTCTTCTTTGGAAAACAAACTTCGATTTTGAGATGAACTTTTCAAAAATGATCCTAGAGAGACATGACCTTCTGTTTGATCTCCATTAATTGGATCTTCCTCTGATCCTTCGGCCCAATCAAATATTCCTTTTTTCTCTTTCGGAATTTGAAAAATTTCATATTTTGAACCCAAACCCGCCAAATTTGCAGCTAAATCTTTTGCCTGTTGAAATGTACCCTCTTGATCCGCAAAACCTAACTTCACAGCCGTAGCACCAGAAAACACACGACCATCTGCATTTTCATTTAATACTTCTTCACTTAAAGATCGAGAGTCTCTGACTATTGTACGAAATTGTTGATAAACCTCATCCACCATACCTTGAAAAAGAGCTCGCTCATCCTCACGCATCGCTCGATACTCAGAACCTGAGTCTTTAAATTTACCCGATGTGATTGAAAAACGAGAAATCTTCGCCCAATCATATAGCTTTTCTAAATTTGCAAATTGCAAAATGACACCAATTGATCCAACAAGTGCACCAGGAGCCACAACAATTTTATCACAAGCCACGGCGACATAATAAGCACCACTTGCCATCATGCCATTTGAATAACAAACAACTGGGATTTTTCTATTTTCTCGAATTCTTTTGATTTCAGAGTAAATCTCTTGAGACGGGCCAACGGCTCCTCCAGGAGAATTAATGTCCAACAGAATGGCTTTAACTTTTTCATCTTGCCCATATTTATCTAAATGTTTAATAAATTTTTTACCATTCAGAATGACTCCGGTCAGGTCCATCTTAAGTACGCTATTTTTGAAAGTAACATTCTCTTCTTGGTTTGGATTAAAAAAACTCCAACATCGAAAAAGACCAACAACAATAAAAAACATAAACATATAAAATAGAAATTTTTTAAATGGACTTTTACTCATACAACTCCCTTTGTGTTTCACTAAAAAAAATACCAACTTCTCATTCTGTTCCCATTTAAAGGTTCATCCTGTGAAGTTGGTAATAAATCTACAATATCTTATTGTGAATTAGGGTTTATCGACCTTTACACCCTTCAATTGATCTCCAAACAAATCTCCAAGACTTGTTTTAAAACCAGTTGCTGCTTTCTTAGCATAATCCTCAACATCCGCTTTACTTTCTCTTAACTTCACCAGTTTAGAAGACAAACTAATTTTTCTAGAGTCTTTATCTATAGAAATCACTTCAGCTTTGATCGTATCACCGGCCTTAATAAAGGTCTCTGGGTTGGTTATTTTTTCAGTACTCAACTCAGATACATGGATTAAACCTTCGATATCGGTCTCAAGCTCAACAAAAGCTCCAAAGTCTGCAACTTTTGTGACCTTCACATCATGCTGAGTTCCAATAGCGTATTTAGATTCGATATTGGCCCAAGGATCTTGCTCAAGTTGTTTAAGACCTAAGCTAAATCTTTCGTTATCAATATCCACGCCTAAAACCACAGCTCGGACTTTTTGTCCCTTTGTGAAAAGCTCACTTGGATGATTGATTCTCTTCGTCCAAGAGAAGTCTGAGATATGAACAAGACCATCAATATCCTCTTCAACTCCTACGAAAATACCAAAATCTGTAACAGATTTAACTTCACCCTCAATGATTGTTCCTGGAGCATAAGACTCCTTAAGTTCAATCCAAGGATTTGCTTGAAGCTGTTTCATGCCTAATAAGATTCTGCGTTTTTCAAGGTCTAACTCAAGAACAACAACATCCACTTCCTGGTCAGGTTGTAAAACTTGATTAGGTGATTTTACACGTTTATTCCAGCTCATTTCTGAAACATGGATTAAACCCTCAATACCATCAGCCAATGAAACAAAAGCTCCATAATCAGTGAGTGTAATCACTTTAGCTTTTAATTTCGCACCCACTGGGTACAAGGAAGGAACACTTTCCCAAGGATCTTGAGTCAGTTGTTTTATCCCTAAGCTCACACGCTCTTTATCTTGATCATATTTTAAAATTTTAACTTGGATTTCATCACCTACATTTAATACTTCTGAAGGATGTTTGATACGTCCCCAGCTAATATCTGTAATGTGTAAAAGTCCGTCCATTCCGCCCAAGTCAATAAATGCTCCATAATCAGTAACATTTTTAACAAGACCTGTAACGATAGAACCTTCTTTCATTGTATCCAAAGTTTGATTTCTCAAACTGTCACG
>DAIRER010000319.1:0-3157 GCA_036795495.1 Pseudobdellovibrionaceae bacterium
TGGGCATAATCTCACGCAACTGAGCTTTAGGATGTACGCCAGAAATAATTAATTTTTTCACGCGTTGATTCACTAAAAGATCAAAACCCTCTCGTACGCGTTGTGGGCCACCGGTCAATACGATGGCGCAGTCTGCAGAAAGTTCTTCAGTCCAAGAATTGACTTCTGTAGAGCTAATGATTTGAATTTCTCTATAGAGTTCAATGAAAAAATACCCAATTATTAGTACTAAAATAAAAATAATTTTTATTTTATCGATGTGCCAAAACCTCAATTTCAACATTGACTCCCTTGGGAAGACCACTGACCGCCACCGTAGAACGGGCTGGAAAATTCTCTTTAAAAGATTTTGCATAGATTTCATTTACTTTTGGAAAGTCAGCCATATTTGTTAGATAAATTGTTGTTTTAATCACATTTGAAAAATTCATTCCAGCCTCGGCCAATACAGCTTGAATATTTGACATAACCATCTGTGTTTGAACTTGGATATCTCCCAAAAAAACTTCATTTGTTTTTGGATCAATTGAGATCTGACCTGAGCAAAAAAGAAAATCATTAAATTGCATGGCTTGAGAATAGGGTCCAACGGGAGCTGGCGCCTGCTGAGTTTGAATTACTTTCTTCATAACACCTCCATTAAAAATAAAAAAAGACTCCGGCTTGAAAGGGGAGATCTGCAAAACTTCTAAATCTTACATTTTTACCCGATACAATACCCACACCGGTTTCAAAACAAAAACCTAAGGATTCTAAACCTTGAAGAAAAAACTCACCCCCAAAGACGGCACTGAGTTCATAACCAGAATACTTTTGAGTGTCTTCGTAACTGATCATTCCAAGACGGCCTCCAAAATAGACCATCATATTTTTTTCACTTTCTTGAAAAACCAAGCGTCGAACAGTGCCATTTAATGAAAACTTAGAATTATTTTCTTGGGTATCAATCCCCATACCTCCGATAAATCCGATATTTTCAGATGGATAGTAGGACACTCCCACTTCAGACAACTGGATGGAGGAATTATACCTTGGACCTACTCCCAAGCGGTGCGTAAGTTCCTTCGCTTGTAAAATTTGGGACAGCTGAAAGATTGCAAAAAACAAAAAAAGTTTTAACATGTGATTTTTCATGACAACGACCTCAATGGATATTTATTAAGTGAAACTATTTTAAACTAACATCTTTAAAAACAAATATTCAAGCTTCACTTTGATTTTTTAATATACCAGCCGTCAATAAAAAGTTCTTGTCAAATCCCTATTTTTTCTTTTAGACTCCCAGAATTCAAAAGTGGGCCTGTAGCTCAGCTGGGAGAGCGGGAGCATGGCATGTTTCAGGTCGCAGGTTCGATCCCTGTCAGGTCCACCAATTTTTAAAGGCAGTTAGACTGCCACTTCACCAAATCAATATCGAAATATTCTGTTTCCTCACCTCGAATAAACGAACCAGCAACAATACCTAAAAGTGCATCTGGATATTTTTCTTTCAAAACAGTTTCTGCAGTTTGAAATGGATCGGGTTTCATTACGCAGCCCAATCAAAGTTTGGTTTTTTCTTATTCTTCATGCAATCGCGCAGGTAAAGATCAATCAAAGTTTGATAAGGAATTCCTGACTCCTTAGACAAGCCTTTGAAGTAATCAATGACATCTGCACTGAGATTGATACCCACTGCCTTTTTCTTAGAAGCGTAAGGATTTTTTTTAGCCTTCATCTTTGAAAAATCATACTCCTTTTTCATAACGATTCATCTCCTTTTTTGTGGCCTTTCTAGCCGAAATAATTCTAACTATTTTTCCTTTATGCCTTTCGCAATAAACTACAACTAAAACACGGACCGAAGCACTCAATCCAAGCAAGATAAATCGATCTTCACTTTTTGAATGGTCTTGATCAAAGAACATAATCGCATTTGTATCATCAAAAACCTGTTGTTCTTCTTCAAACCAGACGCCATGCTTTTTACGGTTTTCCTGGTTTTTATGATTATCCCATTCAAATTCAATCATGATCTATATAATACCTATATTTTATATATATATCAAGTCTTTGGTTTGCGTCTAAGGTAACTTGAATGAATATTTAAAAACAACGAAAAATTAGAAAAAAGGAAAAAGAAAATATGAAGCCAAAAAATAATTCAAATGAACTTACATTAACTCGAGTTTTTGATGCTCCAGTGAAATTAGTTTGGGAAGCCTGGACTGATCCAAACAAAGCAGCTCAGTGGTGGGGTCCAAGAGGCTTTAGTATAACAACAAAGAGTAAAGACCTGCGTCCTGGTGGTAAATGGATCTATACTATGCATGGTCCTGATGGTACTGATTATCCAAATATTACAACCTACTTTGTCATAGAACCATTAAAGCGACTCCAATATGATCATGGTGCTAACGAAAATCAAAAAGCATTATTTCGAGTTAATGTTTTATTTAGCGAGAGCCATGGTCAAACGACTATGAAAATGACCATGACCTTTGAGTCTTCACAAATTGCTATAGACATGTGTAAATTCATTAAAGAAGCTGGTGGCAACTCTACCTGGGATCGCTTAGGTGAATACCTTGAAGAAAAATATAACAATAAAAATATATTTCTACTCAATCGAGTATTCGAAGCCCCCATTGATGTGGTCTTTGATATGTTTACCAATCCTGCTCATATTGAAAAATGGCAACCACCCAGTGGGTTTTCAATGAAAATATTAGATGGAAAAATTGAAACTGGTAATAGTGTGTTCTATGAAATGGGTAATAACGAAGTGAAATTTTATGGACGATCAACCTATCAAAAAATATTGCGTCCTGAGTTTATATCATTTTATCAAGAGTTTTGTAATGAAGGCGGTCAGAATACAAAATACCCCGGCGCTCCAGTATGGCCTGCTATGTGGTTAACCTTTGTGACGTTTACAGAGGAAGAAGCTTCTACTACTCGAATAACACTAAAATCCGAAATTATAGATAATTATTCATCAGATGAACTTACAGCATTCCTTGCTGCTCGTGGAGGAATGACTCAAGGATGGAATGGTTCATTTGATAGACTGGAAATTCTTTTAGAAAGCCTACTTTTTAAGACGTAATAAGCTTTCAATACCCAACTGAGCTCAATTCGTGATTTCTAAAACAAAGCGCTGTTGGGAGTTCTGGGA
>DAIRER010000320.1:0-3156 GCA_036795495.1 Pseudobdellovibrionaceae bacterium
AACGAGCCCAAGTCGGCGTCCCCCATTGATCTGATACAATCTTTAGTTCAGACCTTTGATTTGCTAATCGCAACATCGTTTTAACAAAGTTTTGCCCTCGATGTGAATAAACCCAACTGACTCTGTAAATAAAAGAATCGCCACCGACAGACTGAATGTATTTTTCCCCATCCAATTTGCTTTTTCCATACATATTTATAGGTCCAACAGGATCCGTTTCCAAATAGGGAGAGGTTTTCTCTCCGTTAAAAACATAATCCGTTGAAAAATGTATAAATACCGCATTTGTTTTTTTACACTCCTCAGCCATCACGCCCACGGCTTGCGCATTTATTTGTGAGCAAAGCTCAGGCTCGGATTCGGCTTTATCTACAGCGGTATAGGCCGCAGCATTGATTAAAATATCTGGTCGATACTGGTGAATCGTATTTTTAATTTTTTCTGATGAAGAAAGATCAAATTCTTTTCGATCCAAAGCCATGACATTGCCAAGCAAAGAACAAGAGCGAATAAGTTCCCAACCCACCTGACCCGAAACACCACTCACAAGAATTTTTTTTGATTTTATCATTTTAAATAATCACCTTATTCATCTAATTCACACACCATTTATTCACCGAACATCTTCATTTCTTGAAAAACGAAAATTAGAAGTTCTTAATTTTTCTAAGGAGTCTAAACTGTAATGCAAAAAAGACAATGTCGTAATAAAGGGACTTAATAAAAACAAAAATGGAACATAGGTCAATACACCGTTCATCATTCCCAGAACAAACATAGAACTGGCTTGTTGTTTGTATAATATTTCTCGTTCTTCACGACTCGCAAAATCTTGAAGACTATCATAAAAAAACACCTTTCGATTGAGCTGCGACATCAATAGAATAGGAATGATGATTTGTAACCCAGGAATGAGCCAAAGGGGTAATGTGAGCAAAAACCAAAATAAAAAAACAAGCGATGCCGTTAGTGAATTCCAAAAACTCCCCCAAAGGGAGCCTCCGTGTTTTTTCTCAAGGTGAGGATATTTTTTTTTACCCACCCAGAGCGCAATATACGGAATTACTAAAATCGATGTAAAAAGCAAACTGGTTAAATAAACCATGGGAAGGGCCAATAAAACCATCAACACAATAGCAATCCAATGAAAAAGGACCGATAAAAACTCTAAATTGGGAACAAAGCTCTGCCAAAAATCAAAAAAGAATACCGTTTTTGTAATATCCTCCATTGAAATAACCAGAGAACCCCAAAGGCTAAAAAATAAAAGCAACCAAAGAAAAACACTTAATACTGGAGGAATAAGCAACAACACCAAGATTTTTAAACTGAACATCGATTCAAAACTACGACGGTAGCTCTTCCAAATTAAATCCATGGACGTCTCCACTTTAATCAATTTCCTTACGAGTCAATTTTTGCAGTGGTTTATTTAAAATAAAAAACAAAAATGCAGAAACAAAAGCAATTGCTACAAGCATTGTAAAAAAATTAGATTTACCCATGGTTTCATAAAAGGAACCTAAAATTCCAGAAAGCGTATTTCCTAAGAAACTGGATAGAAACCAAACCCCCATAAGCATGGAAACCATACGGGCGGGAGCCATTTTCGTCACCAAGGACAAACCAATGGGTGAAAGATATAATTCACCAAATGTAACAATAAAGGTTGCTCCAATAAGCCAAAAAAGACTGCCTTTTTCACCCTCAGGAATGCTGATCGCCGCAACTATCATAACTATATACCCTAAGCCTAAAAGAAAAGTCCCAATCCCCATTTTTGCAATAGAATTTGGTTCTTTTTTCCTTGCATTTTGCCAAACCCAAAATCTCATCAATAGAGGAGCAAATAATATAATCATCATGGGATTAAAAGATTGAAACCAGGTGGTTGGCATATCAAACCAACCAAAAAGATTAAAATTGGTTCGTTCATCTGCCCAAAGCTGCATCGTATTTCCTTGTTGTTCATAAACAGCCCAAAATAACACATTGAGAGTACAAAGAACAATAAGAGCTAATACACTTCGAAACTCATCCTGAGAAGTGGCTTCGGTTTTATTAGTCTCTTTTGCTAAAGATTTATTTCCATGCAACTCACGCAGTGCTCTTTGATCGGGAGGAAGGTGTTTTTTTCCAAAATGATAAACGGCAATACCAATCAACATTCCAATCCCTGCAGATCCAAACCCCCAGTGCCATCCCAATATTTGTCCCAAAGTTCCACAAACTAAGGGCGACAGAACTGCACCTAAGTTGATGCCCATATAAAAAAAAGTAAAAGCCTCATCTCTACGATGATCATTTTCTGCATAGAGCATTCCCACCTGAGACGAAATATTCGGTTTAAAAAATCCATTTCCAATAATTAAAAAGAAAAGAGCTGGAAAAAATTGACTTTCAATCGCCATTAAAAAATGGCCTATAGCCATTAAAAATCCACCAATATAAACGGAACGGCGTTGCCCAATAAGACGATCTGCGAGAAGCCCACCAAAGAAGGGAGTTAAATAGACCAACCCCGTATAATAACCGTAGATATGAGATGAAATCGCCTGATTTCCCAACGGGCCATAAACAAACTCTAATAAAGTTTTTAATGTTTCAAACCCAACAACAGTTTTACCTTTTTCAATCTCTAGTAAAAGATATTTTGTCATATACAATACAAGTAGAGCTCTCATTCCATAAAATGAAAAACGCTCCCACATTTCTGTAAAAAACAAAACATATAAGCCCTTAGGATGTGCGTTTTTAGTAATTCTCAACGAAAACCTCCATTAAAAAACCAAAACCTAGCGGGTTTAACACAAGAAATCAATATGGATATGTCATTGTTTTTTTTATGAAGAGGCATTAGTACTAAAAATACTTTTAATTTTTCCAACTCGGCGCGTGGCTCAGCTTGGTAGGGCACTTGCTTGGGGTGCAAGAGGTCGCTGGTTCAAATCCAGTCGCGCCGACCAAATTAAAAAACCGATCATCAGAGATCGGTTTTTTAATTTGTTGGTTTGATAAGAGTTTTGGATTGAGCAAACCCACTGTATCGTTCGAAAGCCGGGGGCATGAGGCTTGGACGGGCAGCTCGCAGGCGGTCCTTCCGCCGAGGAGCGTGGGCCCCGTCCGAGGGTTCAAATCCAGTCGCGCCGACCATTT